>DATHUU010000111.1:0-7394 GCA_035461925.1 Ilumatobacter sp. | reverse complement strand
TGCTTGATCACGTTCGTGAGCGCCTCCTGCACGATCCGGTAGCCGGTCACCTCCGGGCCGACCGCTCGCACCGGTGGTTCACCATCGACGTGGAGCTCGGTCGGCACCCCGCTCTCGATGCATCGCTGGACGACCTGGTGGACGTCGTCCATCGATGGCTGCGGCGACAGCTCCACCGGCCGGCCTTCTTCGCGCAGCACGCCGAGCATGCGTCGCATGTCGGCCAACGCCTCCCGACCGGCGTCCTGGATGTTCGCCAGCGCCTGCCGTGCGCGGTCGGGCGACTGGTCGACGAGCCGTTCGGCAGCTCCGGCCTGCACGACCATCACGCTCATCGCGTGTGCCACCACGTCGTGGAGGTCGCGAGCGATGCGAGCCCGTTCGTCGAGCACCGCCTGGCGGGCCAGCAGCTCGCGTTCACCCTCGGCATGCAGTGCTCGTTCCTCGAGGTCGTGCACACGCTGCCGCCGTTGGTACACCAGCTCACCGACCACTGCCGAGGACCCGAAGATCACGAGGACGCCGAGGAACGCCAGGGCCGGGAGATCCTCCTCGGGTGACAGCACGCCGAGCAGCGCGACCACCGTGTACACGGAGATCGCGGCCGCCGTCCACGCCCAGACGTGTGCACGGGGTCGGGTGCAGTGGGCGGTCGCGGCGTACAGCGTGAGGATCGGGAACACGTCGAAGTGCGTCGGATAGTCGGCGACCCAGAACGCGATCTCGAGCGGCACGGTCGCGACCATCACCCACAGCGGGTGGCGGCGACGCTGCGTCAGCAGCGCCGTCAAGGCCACGATGATGACCAGCCCGACGACATCCTGGCCCCGTTCGCTGGCCGTACCCTCGGCCAGCAGGTAGCCGACGACGCTGTTGCCACCGATGAAGAGGGCGAACGCGACGTCGACACCCCTGCGGTGCTCGCGCCCGAAGTCGAGCACCCGTCGTGCGGCGCATCGCAGCGAGCTCATCGGACGTCACGGTACTGATCGCGCCGGACGATGCCGTCGCCCTGGGGGACGATCGTCCCTCCTCCTCGCGGACGATCGTGCGGCCAGGTTGATGTCCGACGATGCCGATGCGACATTGGTGACATGGCATTGCGCGACGCCAACCTCGATCGGATGCGGAACGGTCTCTACGACGTCCTGATCGTCGGGGCCGGGATCAACGGTGCCGTGTCCGCCGCCGCCCTCGCGGGGCGTGGCGCATCCGTCGCGCTGGTCGATCGTGGCGACTTCGGCAGCTTCACGAGCCAGGAGTCCTCCAACCTCGTGTGGGGTGGGTTCAAGTACCTGGAGCACTACGAGCTCCCGCTCGTGTTCGGTCTGTGCCGTTCCCGGAACCGGCTCATGAAGTCCTACCCGGACAACATCAAGGAGATCGGCTTCCTGGCCGCCCTCGACCACACGGCGCCGTACAAGCCGTGGTTCGCTGCGCTCGGCGCCACGGCGTACTGGGCGATCGGGATGTTCGGTACCGGGCCCCCGAAGCTGTTCGATGCCGAGGCGGTCAAGCGCGAGGAACCGGCGATCGACACGACGTCGGTGCAGGGCGCCATCCAGTACCAGGACGCCTACCTGGTCGACAACGACTCGCGCTTCGTGTTCTCGTTCGTCCGTTCGGCGATCGAGGCCGGGGCGTCGGTGGCGAACTACGTCGAGCTGGTCTCGGCCGAACGCACCGGTGACCGCTGGACGGCCCGCCTGCGCGACGTCGACAGCGGCGACGAGCTCACGACGTCGGCGCGGGTGATCGTGAACGCCGCCGGCCCCTTCGTCGACGACCTCAACCAGCAGTGGGGTCTGTCGACCGACCACCGCATCGTCTACTCGAAGGGCATCCACCTCGTGGTGCCGCGGCTCACGACCACGAAGCACGATGGGGTGCTGGCGTTATTCGACGACACGCAGCGACTGTTCTACGTGATCCCGATGGGACGGCGGTCCGTGATCGGCACGACCGACACCCGCGTCGACACCCCGTTCACCGCCGTCAACGACGACGACCGCACGTTCCTGCTCGACCAGATCAACGCCCGACTCGATCTCGAGCGGCCGATCACCGTCGCCGACGTGATCGCCGAGCGATCGGGTGTCCGCCCGCTCGTGGTCCAGCGAGGTGGAGGTGACCACCTCGACGTCGACTGGACGTCGCTCAGCCGGAAGCACGAGATCGAACGCGATGACGACCGCGCGGTCGTCACGATCTTCGGCGGCAAGCTCACCGACTGCCTGAACGTGGGTGAGGAGGTCGCGGCCGAGGTCGAGGAGCTCGGTGTGCCGCTCGAGAAGGATCTCGCGAACTGGTACGGCGAACCTGCCGCGGCGACGCGCACCGAGTTCTACCGCCAGGCGCGGCTGATGAAGCTCGACGCGCTGCGTACGAAGCCGGACACCGAGCCCTTGACCGATCGCCTGTGGCGTCGGTACGGACGTCGAGCGTTCGACCTCCTGGAGATGATCCGCGCCGACCCGACGACCGGGGAGGACATCATGAACTCCGCCGACTACCTCCGGGCCGAGCTGTTCAACGCTGCCGAGCACGAGATGATCGTCAAGCTCGACGACTTCATGCGGCGCCGTTCGAAGATCGACCTCGTCGTCCACGACGACGACATCCGCAGCTCGCCGGGTCTCGGCGAGGTCGCCGAGATCCTGTTCGGCGATCGAGCCGACGAGCGGTTGCAGGAGTACTTCGCCGAGAAGACGTCGATCGGCTGACCCTCGGGGCCACGGGTCCGCGACCGGCACCGTCGGCTAGGGTCCGACGGACCGCTGCCGACGCCGAACGACGACGCCGAACGAGGAGCCACAGACGCGATGTCGCCGCACTCGCCCGAAGACGAAGTCCACGTCCGTGAGCACCCGCTCCCGGGGAACTCGCGGCTGTTCACGATCACACTGGCGGACGGCGCCGAGGTGACGATCGTGACGGATCCCACCTCGCCGAGTCGTCAGCTCGCGATCACCCGGCCGGGTGCCGACGAGCCGATCGCGAAGCTCCGGATGACCGGCGTGGAATCCACCACGATCGCCGCGCTGCTCTCCGGGATCCGGTTCGTCATCGAGCGAGGCGACGTCGCGCCGGTGAACGCCGCCAATCTCCGCACGGTGGTCCTCCCGGCAGGGGCGTACGCGGTCGGGCTGCGGCTGGACGAGCTGCGCGAGCCCGACCCCGAGAACGCTCGCGTCATCGCGGTGATCAGGGACGACACGTCCGACCTCATCGAGGACGACCCGGAACGGCCGTGCGCACCCGGTGATCGGCTGGTGCTCGTCGGCCGCCCCGGCTCGATGTCCACGCTCGTGGACCACCTGCTCGGTTGACCCGGGGCCGAGGCGCCGCGCTCGTCACGTCGCCTCGGATCCTTCGGCGGTGTCGTCGACGGGTGTCGCGAACAGCGCTTCGAGCCCCTCCTGGTGCTCGTGCTCCGCGGCGACCAGGAGTTGATCGTCGGTCTCGATGACGGTCCCACCCTGCGGGATGAACGACGTTGGACCCCGCCTGACGAGCACGATCAGCACGCCGTGGGGCAGGGCGAGGTCGACCAGCGGGCGGCCGATCGCCGACGCGTGGGGCTCGACCATGATCTCGTGGAGCTGTGGCCCCTCGTCGCCCGTGATCACCGTGTCGAACGACGCCGTCCGAGCAGCTTTCGATGTCGGGCTCGCGAGACCGAGCCGACTGGCCACGAGCGGGATGGTCGTGCCCTGGACGAGCACCGACGCGAGCACGACGAAGAAGACGACGTCGAAGAGCCGGTCGGCGTCCGGGACGCCGGCGGCGACCGGGAAGGTCGCCAGGATGATCGGGGTCGCGCCGCGCAGACCGACCCACGAGACGAATCGGATGTCGGCCAGCGGTGCGCGAAACGGCAGCAGGGTGAGGAGGACGGCGATCGGGCGGGCGATGAACATCAGCACCGCGGCGGTGGCGAGTGCGGGGATGACGACATCGGCGAGCCGGCTGGGATAGACCAACAGCCCCAACAACACGAACACCGAGATCTGCATCAGCCACGCGATCGCGTCGTGGAAGCGGATCAGGCTCCGCTTGTGCAGGTAGTCGTGATGGGCGAGCGTCACGCCGGCGACGTACGTCGCGAGGAACCCGCTGCCCCCCATCCACGTGACGCCCTCGAGCGTCAGCAGCACGAATCCGAACGTCATCACGGGGTAGAGGCCGTCGTAGTCGAGGTTGAGGCGATTGATCGTCACGACCGCGCCACGGGCGAGCAGGTAGCCGGCCACCGCGCCGAGACCCATCTCGAGGACGAACGACCCGACGATCCGGATCGGGTCGGTCTCGCCCTCGGTGATCACGGTGATGATCGCGACCGTCAAGAACACGGCCGCCGGGTCGTTGCTGCCCGACTCCAGCTCGAGCATCGAGCCGAGGCGCTCGTTGATCCTCACACCGCGTGATCGGAGGATGGAGAAGACGGCGGCGGCGTCGGTCGACGCGATCACCGCACCGAGCAAGAGGCCCTCCTCGATCGGGAGGTCGAGGAGCACGCTCGCCACTCCCCCCAGCAGCCCGGCGGTGATGACCACCCCGACGCTCGCGAGCGCCACCCCCGGACCGAGGACCGGTCGGATGTCGGCATAGCGCGTCCCGAGGCCACCGCTGAAGAGGATGTAGGCCAGGGCGATGATGCCGAACGAGCGCGCCAGCTCGAAGTCGTCGAACTCGATGCCGACGATCCCGTCCGAGCCGGCGAGCATCCCCAGCACGAGGAACAGCAGGAGGCTCGGGACGCCGAAGCGCGACGAGGTCTTGCTGGCCAGCACGCCCGCGATCAGGAGGCCGGCGGCGGCCAGGATCCAGGGCTGTGCGTCCATCAGCCGACCGCCCCGGCGCGCGCTGCGTCTGGTCGGCGTCCGATCATCCCCTCAGTGTGGCGCAACCCCGCGCCGATCGGTGGGGTGCGGCGCACCGTCCAGGGGGACGTCCGCGTCACCCGCGGGTGTCGTGGGTGCGTATCGGAGTGATCGCCTCGAGGCCGAGCGTGTGGTCGTCGACGAGCTCCGCTTGCAGGTCAAGTGTGACGTGCGCGTTCCCGAAGGTGTAGACGCAGACCTTCCCACCGTCGGTCTCGACGAGCGCCAGGTTGGTCGCGCTCTGGCCGGCGACGTGGTTGACGCTCGAGGTCTGCGGCTCGGCACCGGTGGCGCGAGTGTCGGCGAACTCCGAGCACGGCGCCACGGTCGCGTACCCGCGGACGTCGGTCTCGGTCACGGTGATCGCGACCGCGGCGCCGGGGGCGTCCGTGCCCAGGTCGATCTCCGTCACGCTGCCGGCGGAGAGCTTGCTGCGGCTGTCGTAGACGCGCCCCGCGTCGGAGAGTCGCCATCCGTAGCCCGCCGTTCCGTCGAGTCGTGCGAGCTCGTCGACGATGATGTGGGTGCCGGTGTGGACGTAGGTGCACGTCCCCGCGTTGCCGCCCTCCATCAGCACCAGGTTGGCCCGGGCGCCGACCTCCACGTAGTTGAGGTTGGAGAACATCCGGTTCGGTCCGACGTCGTCGCACCGGCCGGCCTGGAGCCAACCCCAGCCGCCGGACCGGGTGGTCGTGATGTTCGCGAGGCGAGGTGACGCGTCGCTCGTCGGGATGCGGCGGGTGCCCTGGTGCTCGACCGGTCCGTCGAGGCACTCCTGGGCCGGGGTGCACGTCGCGTGTTCCCGGGTGTCCGTGACACGGGTCGGGTCGACCGGGTCGACCCAGACGCGCTCGCCGCTCGAGGTCAGGTAGCCGATCACGTCGACGATGCTGTGCGCGGGCGCGGATCTCCAGATGCAGAACGTGTCGTCCGCCGAGAGCGGGGCGACGGCCATCGTCGCGATCGCCGAGGCCGGTGAGAACTGCAGCGAGGTCGTGGCGCGTCCGCCGCTCGGGCGCGGTCCGCAGTCCTCGATCGTGAACGAGCCGGTCGTCGCTGCGGCGGTGCCGGTCAGGTTGACGAGCGCGGCGACGGCGTCGTCGGGGGCATCGAGCCTCACCGGCAGTCGCCACCCGGTCTTCGGGATGCCGTCGAGCGTGCACCGCTCCACGTTGGTGCCGTCGTCGGCGACCACGTCGAAGCACGTCGCCGACGGGTCGTTGCGGAGGTTGAAGCCGGCGATCGCCGCCGCCTGCTCGGGGGTGCCCCGGAACTCGAAGTGAGGTGGGTCGCGCGACACGATCGTGCGCTGGGTCGACAGGCTCTGGCAGCCGTTGTTCCAGCCGTAGCCACCCCAGTAGAGGCCCCACTTCTCGGCCGTCTGGATCACCCACCGTGGCAGGTCGGTCTGGATCGGCGTGAGGCACGCGGTCTGGCCGTCCACGCCCGAGTAGCTCCGGATCGGGTTGGTGCCGGCGTTCATGTCGATCGCGAGGCCCCAGGCGTGGTTCGAGAGGTCGTCGGGGTTCCCCGACGGGCAGCTCCAGCCGCCGTTCCCACTGGTGCAGCGGAAGGTGTAGCCGCTGAGGGCGTGCACCCGGTAGCCGCCGACCGAGATCTCGTTCAGGAAGCCCTCGAACAGCGCCTGTGCCGCGACGTGGGTCTCGAGGTAGCCGGCGGCCTTCCCGGCGACCGGTCTCGCGTTGGCGGCGATGTACGTCGACTCCCACGCCGCCAGGGCGGGGGAGTCGTTGTAGGTGTGGCCCTGCCACACCCAGCCGTCGCCGACGCCGGGCGCCGGGGGCGTCCCCCAGCCGGTGTCGGTCGGGTCGTGGTGGAAGGCGAGGAGACAACCGGCGACGTCGCCGGAGCTCGCCTGGCCGGTCGTGCAGCGTGGCGGCGTCTCGGGGAGCGTCCAGGGCGTGCTGTCGGCCGCCTCGACGGACGGCGGGTCGGCGACGCCGACGACGCCGACGACGGTGGCGGTCGCGGACGTGATCGTGATCGCACCGATCGCGATCAGCGCGCCGGCGGCCCGGCACCTCCGATCGGTCGGGGCGTCTGTCGGTGCCGGTGTCGGACCGCCCGGTGGTTCGTCATGAGGCCGTGACATGGAGATCTCCATCACGGAGTCGGCAGGTGGGCCGGGCTCCTTGAGTGCGGGTGTCGTCAAGCCCGGGCGATCGATCGGTAGCGTCGAACGGATGCCCATCTCGTGCGTGTACTGCGGCGGTACCCACGCGCGTCCGGCCGACATCAAGCGGTGCTGGGCCGACCATCAACCGGACCAGCACGCAGACCGCCAGGCAGACCGGCCGCGTGGCGAACCCGCGACGCCTGGGGCAAGCTCGCCGGTGCCCGGCCCGACGGGGCACGAGGGCACGGTGGACGTCCGGCTCCGGCGGGGACCAGCCGTGCTCGGGCGGCACGTCATCGTGGTCCCTGGACAACGCGAACCCGACGACTGGCGCGACGCCGACCGCATCGTGATCGACGACGCCGTGCGTCGAG
>DATHUU010000110.1:0-4807 GCA_035461925.1 Ilumatobacter sp. | reverse complement strand
CCATCCCTCCAACGCCACCGCGTCGAGCACCTCACGTGCCGCGAGCGCGACCTCGCAGCACTCGACGATCGTGGCGGGCGCCCCCGGATCGAAGTCGAACACGAGCGCGCGGGGTGTGGCGAGATCGTCGGCGAGCGCCATCGGTGCGTGGATCTCGATCGCGGCCATGTTCGCCGCCCAGACCATCGCCGCGACCTCGTCGAGCCGGCAGTACTCGATCGCGCCGTTGCGATCGCCGGGGCCGACCGCCACCTCCACCCACGGCGGTCGGTGTCCCGGGCACCGCTTCTCGAAGAAGCCGTCGGTGTCGGTGCCGTCCGGGAATCGCTTGAACGTCAAGGCCCGACCGGTCAGGTGTGGGATCGCCACGGGTGCGATCCGAGCCATGTAGTCGATGACCTGCGCCTTGGTGAACCCGCTCGGGTAGAGGATCTTGTCGAGGTTGCTGAGGCTCAGGTGACGTCCGTCGACGTCGATCTCGACGTGCTTGCCCGCCACGCAGCGACTCCCTACGCGGACTTCTTGGCCGTCGACTTCTTGGCCGTCGACTTCTTGGCGGTGCGCTTCTTCGCCGGCTTCTTGGCGGCCGCCGTCTCGTCGGTCTGCGAGGACGGATGTCGACCACGCGCCTCCTTGGCCGCCTTCACGCTCGCCTCGAGCGCCGCCATCAGGTCGACGACCTTGGGCTTCTCGACCGCCTCCTCGGGCACGGTGAACTCCTCACCGGACGCCTTGATCTGGATGAGATCGAGCACTTGTTCGCGGTACTCGTCGCGGTACTTGTCCGGCTCGAACGCAGCGGTCAGGGAGTCCACGAGCGACTCGGCCATCGCGATCTCCTTCGACGACACCTCCACGTCGGCGAGACCATCCAACTCGTCGATCGTCGCCGGGTCGACCACCTCGTCGGCGTAGGCGAGCGTCGACATCACGAGCCGGCCGTCCTCGGCGCGGATAGCGGCCGTGTACTGCTTGTTGCGCATCACGAACCGGCCGATCGCCACCTTGCCGGCCTCTTCCATCGCCTTCGCCAGCAACACGTACGGCTTCGGGTTGGCGCCCGGCGCCACGTAGTACGCCGAGTCGAAGTACACCGGGTCGATCTCCACGAGGTCGACGAACTCCTCCAGATCGACCGTCTTCGTCGCCGCGGGGATGAACGGCTCGAGCTCGTCGGGATCGACGACGACGTACCGGTCCTTGGAGATCTCGTACCCCTTGACGATGTGCTCGTCCGGGACCTCCTCGCCGTCGAGCGCCGACACCTTCTGGTAGCGGATGCGCGACATGGTGCGATCGTCGAGCTGGTTGAACGAGACGCTCTGCTTCCGCACCGCGTGGTAGAGCTTCACCGGGATCGCGACGAGCCCGAAGCTGATGGTGCCGGTCCACACTGGTCGGGGCATGGGTTCCATCATGCCCGATCGCGGACGATCTGTAACGTCCCGACCGTTCACGCCCGATCTGGCGACCGTCGGTCAGCCGGCGAGGACGGCCCGCGCGACCAGATCGGTGCCGAACGCGGTGAGGATGGCCAGGTAGAGCAGGCCGGTGGCGGCCATCACCGCCGAGTACTGGCGCTCCCGCAACGCTGCCCGGGTCACGAACACGAGCACGATCGTCGTGACCGCGCTCGCCGCCCAGAACCAGCCGAGCGTGCCACCCCAGCCGTCGTCGACGGCACCGGTCCACACGCTGATCATCCCGACGGGGAGCAGCATCGCGATCACCTCGAACGGCCAGACCCAGCCGAGCGCGGTGACGATCTCGTTGAGGTGCCGCCGTGGCAGCCCCGGCTGCACGAGGTACCAGTGTCCGAGCAACATCGCGTCGGTGACCGCACCGAGAAAGGCCGCGCCGACGAGCGTGCGGAGCATGGACACCGCGACATCGGTGCCGTCGCCGGTCGTCGCGTCGATGGCGGCGGCGACCAGACCCACCGCACCGATGAGCGCCGGGACGAGGTCGAGGACGGGCGGGAACTCGGACCCGCGCCGCTCGCCCGGCGCCGCACCGGCCACGTCGGTGTCCCGGTCGATGCCGGTCATGGCCGCCACCCGCGCCGACCGTCGGTCGTGCTCGGCCAGCTGCCCGGTGACCCCGGCGTCGCGACGTCGGATCGACACGACGAGCCCGAACAGGCACGCGAGCGCCACTCCGACGGATGCGGCATCGCGCACCGGGACGGAGCCGTAGCGGAGTCCGATCACCGCGGCACCGGATGCCAGCAGCCCGTAGACACCGCGGAGGAGCCAGCCGTAGCCGAGACCGACCTCACGATGGCGGGTGGTGAACCAGCAGAACGCCATCCCGCCGGCCGCCCACTGCAGGAGCACGGTGGCGGCGTCGAGGCGAATCACGTCGCGGGAGCGTAACGCCGTAGTCTGATGCCTCCATGCCGCGCCGCGCCCCCCGCCACGCCGTCCGCGCCACCGTCGCCGGGATCACGGCGCTGGGCACGCTCACCGGCTGTATCACCGGCGAGCGGCCGACCCTGATCGATCGGCCGTCCGTCGACGATCCGGCCGCCCGAGCAGTGCTCGACCGGCTCGACACGTCGTCGACGACGGAGTTCACGGCCACCTACGAGATCACCCCCACGCTCACGGGACAGCCGACCCCGGCGACGGTCGTCCAGTCGGGTACCCGCCGACGCGTCTCGATCGGTGACGTCGACTTCATCTCGGACGGCACGATGACCCGCACGTGCATCCGCGACGACGGTGACTGCGTCGACTTCCTGGACGACGCTCGTGTCAGCGACCTCAACATCACACACCGATTCTGGGGCGATGCGTTTCGTGCCCGACTGGAGCTCGACGCGAGCAGACGGATCGGGTTCAGCGAGGCGTCCGACCAGCTGATCGCCGGTCATCCGGCCGCGTGCGTCGACATACCGATCCCGAGCACGTCGCAGCTCTCCGGCACCGTGCAGTACTGCGCGCTCGACGCCGGACCGCTGGCGCGCTACATCGGCGCCGACGTCAGGATCGAGCTCGTCGAGTTCTCCGCCACCGCCGACGGCATCGACCCCTGACCAGCGGTCACGAACGGACCGGGTGGAGGGCGTGGTCCGCCCGGTTCATGGCGAGCGGGCCGGTCTCGGTGGCGACGACGATGTCCTCGAGGCGCATGCCCCACGCTCCGGGCACGTAGATCCCCGGCTCGATGCTGAACGCGTGGCCGGCCGCGAGCGGGAGCGAGTTGCCCTCCACGAGGTAGGGATCCTCGTGCTCCTCCATGCCGATGCCGTGGCCGGTCCGGTGGACGAAGTACTCGCCGTACCCGGCGTCGGCGATGATGCGACGGGCGTTCCGGTCGACCTCCTCGCACGGCGTGCCGACCACGGCCGACCGGAACGCGGCCTGCTGGGCGTCGTGCAGCACGTCGTACGCCTCCGCGACATCCGGTGCGATCTCGCCCGTGAACACGCACCGCGTGATGTCGGAGCAGTAGCCGTCCATCGTGCCACCGAAGTCGCACAACACGATTTCGTCCTCCCGGATCACCCGGCTCCCGGCGTGGTGGTGCGGGCTGGCGGCGTTCTCGCCCGCAGCGACGATGGCGAAGTTCACCTTCTGGTGGCCGCCGGCGATGATCCGTGCCGAGAGATCGGCCGACACCTCGGCCTCGGTGCGCCCCACGAGTGGGATCCGCCCGGCCTGGAGCTCGGCGGCGATCCGGTCGACCGCTGCGCCGGCGGCGGCGAGCGCATCGATCTCGGCCTGATCCTTCACCATCCGTTGCGGTCCGATGACGTCGACCGCCCGGCGGTACTCGGCACCCGGGAGCTGCGGCAGCAGCTCGACGAGGAATCGGGCCCACATCTGGTCGCCGACGGCGACGGTGCGTGCGCCGCCGGCCAGCTTCGCGACGATCGCGGTCGGGTCGTCGGTCTCGTCCCACGGCATCAGGTCGAACACGCCGGGTCGGGGGTCGACCCGCGGCGCCTCCAGGCGGGGGACGAGCAGCGTCGCGTCCCCGTCGCGTGGCACGACGAGCATCGTCAGCCGCTCCAGCGGCATCGCCAGGTAACCGGTGAGGTACGGCAGGTCGTGGCCGACGGAGAGCAGCAGGGCGTCGACACCCTGCTCCTCCATGGTGCTGCGCACCCGCTCGAGTCGGTCGAGGTAGATCTGGGTCACGAGGCGATCGTACCGACCGGTCGCCGCGACGGCGATCAGCGACCGCGTGCGAGGCGGACGATCTGGTCGAGCGCCGCCGGATCCTTGAGGGCGCCTCTGCTCGCGACCCGGTCGGGATCGCCGCCGAGCAGGATCTTCTTGACCGGCAGCTCCAGCTTCTTGCCACTCAACGTGGTGGGGATGGCCGCGACGTCGTGCACCTCGTCGGGAACGTGCCGGGGCGACAGCTGCTGACGCACGGTCGATCGGATCGAGGCGACCAAGGCGTCGTCGAGCGGTCGACCATCGGTCACGACGAACAGCACCAGCGTGCCGGGGTCGTCGGCACCGGGAGCCTCGAGGTGCACGACGAGGCTGTCGACGACGCCAGCGACCGCCTCGACCACGCGGTAGATCTCGGCGGTGCCGACCCGCACGCCACCACGGTTCAGGGTCGCGTCGGAGCGGCCGGTGATCACGCAGCTCCCCCGTTCGGTGATCGTGATCCAGTCGCCGTGTCGCCACACGCCCGGGAAGTCCTCGAAGTACGCCGCCCTGTAGCGCGAGCCGTCGTCGTCGCCCCAGAACCCCACCGGCATCGACGGCATCGGCTCGGTGATCACGAGCTCACCCTGACCGCCGACGATCGCGTTCCCGTCCTCGTCGAACGCCCGCACCGCGGC
>DATHUU010000109.1:0-4886 GCA_035461925.1 Ilumatobacter sp. | reverse complement strand
CGTCGAGCGCCCGGACGTTGTACTCCGGACTGACCAGGTAGTTGAGGACGACACCGTCCGCGATCTCGCCGGCGAGCTCCATCATCTGCATGCCGGTCGCGCCGATGTAGATCGGCACGTCCTTCGGGCGGCGTTCCTGGTGGACGTAGTCGAGCTCGACCCTGTCGAGGTGGACGTGATGGCCGTCCATCGTGACCGTCTCGTTCGCGAGCAGCGCCCGCACCGCGGTGACGACCTCGCGCATGACCCGGAGCGGCTTGTCGCGCTGGACCCCGACCTTGCTGGCCAACGGGTCCCACCAGGCTCCGAGCCCGCAGATGATGCGACCGGGAGCCAGGTCGTCGAGCGTCGAGAACGTGCTCGCGAGACGAGCCGGGTTCCGCGTCCAGATGTCGATCACCCCGGACCCGACCTTGATCCGTTCGGTCGACGCCGCGAACGCCGCCATCGGAACGACCGCGTCACGCACGAGCCGGCTGTCGGCCTGCCAGACGGCATCGAAGCCCTTCGACTCGGCGTACCGGACGAGCTCGATCCCCTCCCGCATGTCGTGGGCGTCCTGAAGGTACAGCGCGACCTGATCCATGGCGCGAGTCTCTCATATCGCCCGAACTGGTTCACCCGATCCGGGTGCATCCGGAACGATCCGACGATCCGTACTCTGTCGCAGGAAAGGTGACCCCCGAAGCATGTTCCTCGCACTCAAGGAGATGACTCGCGCCAAGGTGCGCTTCGCGCTGCTCATCGCCGCGATCGGGCTGCTCGTGTTCCTCATCCTCTTCCAGCAATCGCTGCAGAACGGCCTGCTCACCTCGTTCGTGGGCGCGATCCGGAACCAGTCGGCGCCGGTGCTCGTCTACAGCGTCGACGGGCAACGGGTGATCCAGGGCAGCGTCATCCCGCCCGACCTCGAGCAGCAGGTGCGGTCGCTCGACTCGGCGGGTGCCGTCGGCCGGATCGGCCAGGGCACGTTCACGGTCACCGCTGCGGACGGCGAGCTCACCGACACCAGCGTGGTCGGCTACGACGATCCCGACCTCGGCGCGCCGACCACCGTCGTGGCGGGCCGCCTCGCCGAGCGACCCGGTGAGGCCGTCGGCAGCGAGGCCGACGCCGCGGCCGGCTTCGACATCGGCGACACCGTTCGGATCGAACCGGGTGGGCTCGAGATCACGATCGTCGGCCTCGCTCGCGACTCGCAGCTCAACACCGGGCCGACCCTGTTCGTCAACTACGACACGTACCTCGACGCGGTCCGCTCCTCGAACCCCGACGCCGGCGAGCCGCCCCCCAACGTGCTGGCGGTCTCCCCGGCCGACGGCGTGACCGACGACGAGCTCGTCGAGCGGGTGAACGCGCTCTCCGACGACCTCGACGCGCTCACCCGGGACGCCGCCGCGGACGCGACCCCCGGGGTGGCCCAGGTACGCCAGTCGTTCCAGGTGATCTTCCTGCTGTACGGCCTCGTGATCCCTTGCATCACCGGGCTGTTCTTCCTCATCATCACGTTCCAGAAGTCGAAGGCGCTCACGCTGCTCCGCGCGATCGGAGCGCCGTCGCGCCGGCTGGTGACGGCGTTGCTGGTGCAGGCGCTGATCATCGTCGGGCTCGGCTTCGCGATCGGGCTCGCGCTGTACGCCCCGATCTCGCAGCAACGGTTGGGTGGCATCGCGCTCCGTTTCGAGACCGCCGCGGTGATCACGTGGGCCGTCCTGTTGCTCGTGCTCGGCATCGGGAGCTCGCTGCTGTCCGCTCGTCGGGTCCTGGCGATCGACCCGATCGAGGCAACGACCGGAGGCGGCAACCGATGAAGCTGGCACTCCGCGAGCTCGTGCGACAGCCCGGCCGGTTCGTCACGGCCACCGCGATCCTGACCCTGATCGCAATCCTCCTGATGTTCCTCGGGGGATTGCTCGACGGCCTGCTCCGCAACGCCACCGGCGCCGTGCGTGCCCAGTCGGGTGATGCCATCGTCTACTCCGAGACGTCGCGTTCGTCGTTCCTCCGCAGCCGGATCGAGCCCGGCGTCCGCACCGCCATCGCCGAGGCGGACGGCATCGATGACGTCGGCGGTCTGGGCGTGGTGCTCCTCGGCGCTCGCGTGCCGGGCAACGGTCCCCGCGACCTCGCCGACGTCGCACTCTGGGGCTACGAGCTGCCACCCGACGGCGTCCCGGCTCCACCCGCGACCGGTGAGGCGTACGCCGACGAGGTCCTGCAGGCCGAGGGCGTCGAGCTCGGCGATGAGCTGCTGCTCGGGCCGGCTCGCACCCCGGTGCGCATCGTCGGATGGGTCGAGGACACGTCGTTCAACGGCCAGGGAGGTGTGTGGGCGAACCTCGAGACGTGGCACGACGTCCTCAACGCCAACCGCCCGGGCGCCGGTCTGGCCGACGAGGTCGTCCAGGCACTCGTCGTCCGCGGCAGCGGGACCCCCGCCGAGACCGTCGCCGCGGTCGACGCGGCCGGTGGCGGCGCGGTGTACGCGTTGACGATCGACGAGGCGATCGGCGAGATCCCGGGCGTCACCGAGCAGTCGACGACGTTCAACCAGATCCTGGGCGTGACGGTGGTGATCGCGCTCGTCGTGATCGCGCTGTTCTTCGCGCTCCTGACGGTCGAACGCACCGGGCTGTACGGCGTGCTCAAGGCGATCGGCGCCCGATCCGGGACCATCTTCGCCGGGCTCGTCGCACAGGCGGTCGTCGTCACGCTGATCGCGGCCATCGTCGCCGGCGTCGCGGTCCTCGTCCTCGACGTCGCGCTCCCGCCGGGCGCGATCCCCCTGTACGTCTCCGCAGGACGCATCGTGACGAGCGTCGTCCTGCTGCTCGTGGCCGCGGTCATCGGGTGCGCCTTCTCGCTCCGCCGCGTCCTTCGCATCGATCCGGCCTCCGCGCTCGGGAGTTGACATGAACGCCGAACAACCCGCACTCGAGATGAGCGACGTCCGCAAGGTGTACCAGGTGGGCGACAGCGAGGTCATCGCGCTCGACCACGCGACCCTGACGGTCGGCAGCGACGAGATCGTCGCCCTCGTCGGACCGTCGGGGTCTGGCAAGACCACGCTCTGCTCGATCGCCGGTGGCATCCTCTCGGCCACCGAGGGATCGGTCGCGATCGCCGGAGAGGAGATCACCGGCTACTCCGACAAGCAGCTCACCACCTTCCGCCAGAACCAGGTCGGGTTCGTCTTCCAGTCGGTCAACCTGGTGCCGTTCCTCAACGCCCGGGAGAACCTCTTGGTCGTCGACGAGCTCGGCCGCCGCGAGGGCAAGGTCGCTCGCGACCGCGCCAACCGGCTCCTCGGCGAGCTGGGGCTCGCCGACCGAGCCAAGAACCTTCCGTCCCAGCTGTCCGGCGGCCAGAAGCAGCGGGTCGCGATCGGGCGGGCGCTGATGAACGAGCCGCAGCTGGTGCTCTTCGACGAGCCGACGTCGGCGCTCGACACCGAGCTCGGCACCCAGGTGATGGAGCTGATCCGCACCGAGATGAAGCAGCGGGGCACCGCGGCGATCGTCGTCACCCACGACGAGCGCATCACCGAGTTCTGCGACCGCACCGTCCACATCATCGACGGCGTCCTCACCGCCTGACACCCGCACGTTCCGTCTGCCCCGAACCGTCGAGTGCCCGGTTCGGGGCGGACAGGTCGAGTCAGGCTCGCGCGACGGCGAGCTGCCGCAACGAGCCGGTGACGAGCGAATCGATCCGCCGGAACCCATGGGCGACGGAAGGACCGATGAGCGCTGCGACGAGCACCGTGCCGAGTCCGATCGGCCCACCGAGCACCACGCCCAGCACGAGCCAGGCGGCCTCGCACGCGAAGCGGACGCCGATCTCCGGCCGCCCGCTGCGGTCGGACGCCGCGGCGGCGAGGAGCTCGCCCGTGCCGGCACCGAGGCCGGACACGATGAGCGCACCGGCCCCGAAGCCGAGGACGACGATCGCGACGGCATGGACGAGCACGTGACCGACGAGCGTGCCCGGCGGATCCCACGTTCCCAGGAGCTTGACGGACATCTGCATCACCGGCCCGGCGATCAGCGGACCCACGAGCGTGCCGATCCCTGGACGGCGGCCGAGCGCCCAGGCGATCGCCCCCATCGCACCGACGACCACCCACACGGCGACGGCGAGCGGGAGCCCCGTGCGGGTGCGCACGGCACCGATGAACACGTCGAGCGGTCCGGGACCGAAGTCGTTCCAGAGCATCGCGCCGACGGCGACACCGATCGCGGCCGACCCCGTGAGGAGCAGCACGACCCGCGTGGTCGCCGCGAGCACCCGGCGGGGGACGCCGGTCGCGAGGACCGCGGCGATGGCACCGGCCCGCGACCAGGCGCGCCCGGTGGCCCAGCGACGGAGCTCGGACGCGGTCTCGTGGTGCACGCCGTCAGTATCGGCCGCGCAGCGAGGTTCGAGAGGGTCCCGTCACGTGTCACCTGGCACAGGGCTCACACCGCTACAGGAGCGTGTGGAGGCGGGCCGCCTGCTCGGCCGCCTTGGCGCGCACTTCGTCGACATCGACCCGGGTCGGTCGACCGTCGTCGAGGAGTACCTCGCCCTTGCCGGACACGACGCGGATCGCGCGGATGCCCGGTGTGAACGCGACGTGCCACGCCGAGTCGACGTGGTCGTAGCTCCACGTCACGGTGTCGTCGCGGGCCTCGGGGAACAGCGCCCACCCCTGCTCGAGCCACGACCACGCCGCATCCGGGGAGGCGAGCACGTCGTCGGCGCGATGGGCGACGTCGGCGTGGCGGAACTCCTCGAGCATGTCGGCGCCGATGCCGTCGGTGCCGAGCACGACCGGGTTGGGGCGCCGCGCCGGTGCCGCGTAGCCGACCGCGTTGTTCATGTTGCTGCGCGGGTTGTGGGCGATC
>DATHUU010000108.1:0-3446 GCA_035461925.1 Ilumatobacter sp. | reverse complement strand
GGTTCTGGCGTGGTCGGTTCTGGCGTGGTCGGTTCCGGCGTGGCCGGTTCTGGCGTGGCCGGTTCGGTCGTCACCTCTGCGACCGAGCTCGCTCCGCTCGAGCAGGCGGCGGTCGCGAGCAGGGCGACGAGGACGCGACGCATCCCGAGGTTGTAGCAGCTGCACTCCGAGCGCGCCCCGCGGTTGCACACCCATCATCATGTCGATATCTTCACAGATGTGCAGATGTCCGCTTCCTCCGACGAGCGGGTCACGGCGCTCGCGTCCACGTTCCGGCTGCTCGGCGACCCCACACGGGTTCTCATCCTGGTGACGCTCGCCGAGCACGACGAGATGTGCGTGCACGAGATCGCGTCCGCGGTCGGCACCACCGAGACGAAGGTGTCGCAGGCGCTCCGGCTGCTCCGCACTGCCGGCATCGTCCGGAACCGACGCGAGGGCCGTCACATCCACTACCGGCTCGACGACGACCACGTCCGCACGCTGCTCCGAGTCACCATCGACCACCTCGGCCACGGGACCGATCGATGAACCACGACCTCGGCGGGCAGGCGCACGGCGAGCACGCGCACGGACCCTCGCTGGCGCGCGCCGGTGAGCGCCATGTCCGCCCGCTCGCGATCTCGTTCGTCCTGATCGCGACGTTCTTCGTCGTCCAGGCGGTGGCGGGGTTCGTGACCGGGTCGCTCGCACTGCTCTCGGACGCCGGTCACATGCTCACCGACGTGGTCGGGCTGGGTATGGCACTCGCCGCGATCCGACTGGCGAGCCGGTTCGCCACCAAGGAGGCCGGCCGACACACGTTCGGGGTCTACCGGTTGGAGATCCTCGCGGCGTTCGTGAACGCGCTGCTGCTGTTCGGTGTCGCCGTCTGGGTGTTGATCGAGGCTGGGCGTCGGCTGTCGCACGAGCCGGAGGTGGAGGGTCTCGGCATGCTCGTGGTCGCCGCGCTGGGACTGGTCGTGAACCTGGTGGCGTTCACGCTGCTGCGCGAGGGATCGAAGGAATCACTGAACGTGGAAGGCGCGTACCTCGAAGTCCTCGCCGACACGCTCGGCTCGGTCGGCGTGATCGTGGCGGCCATCGCCGTGGCAGCGATCGGCTGGTGGTGGGCCGATCCGGTGGTGGGTGCACTGATCGGGGTGTGGATCCTGCCGCGCACGTGGCGGCTCGGCCGCAAGGCGATCCGCGTGCTGCTCCAGGCGGCCCCGGACGGCTTCGACCTCGTCGGACTCCACCACGATCTGGCAGCGATCGAGGGCGTCGTCGACGTGCACGACCTGCACGTGTGGACCCTCACGTCGGACATGGACGCCGCATCGGCGCACCTCGTCGTCGGCTCCGGGGCCGATCACCACCGTGTGCTCGACCAGGCCCGCGATCGCCTCGCTCTCCGCTACGGCGTCGACCACGGCACCTTCCAGGTCGAACCCGACACCCACACCGGCTGTCACGACCTCACCTGGTGAGCCGGGATCTCAGAGCTTCTTGAGCGGTGCCCAGGCCAGGGCGAGGTGCTTCTGGCCGACACCAGCGAAATTGATGACGGCCTCGGCCTTCTCGCCCGTGCCGGAGATGTCGATGATCACGCCCTCGCCGAACGCCGGATGGGCGACGTCGTCGCCCACTTTCAGCCCGAGCTCCTGGCTGTGCGACGGGTGTGGCGCGTTCGCCGCCCGCAAGGCCGACTCGACGATGCGGTCACGATGCGCGTCCTGGGCGTCGCGGTCGAAGCGGTCGCCTGCACCACGACGACGGTATGCCGGCGGGTCGTCGTAGCTGCGCTCGTCGCGATGTCGGTAGCTCTGACGTCCGTACGAGCTGCGGCCGGTCGTGTTGCCCTTCGATTCGACGAGCTGCTCGGGGATCTCGTCCAGGAAGCGGGACGGTGGGTTGTACTGCGTGCTGCCGAACAGCATCCGGCTCCACGCGTGGGAGATGAAGAGGCGCTGCATCGCCCGGGTGATCCCCACGTACGCGAGGCGGCGCTCCTCTTCCATCTCGTCGGGTTCGGTGAGGGCACGGTTGTGCGGGAAGACGCCCTCCTCGACTCCGATGATGAACACCGCCGGGAACTCGAGTCCCTTCGCCGAGTGCAGGGTCATCAGCACGACCTGATCGTCGTCGGGGAGCTCGTCGGTGTCGGCCACGAGGCTCACCTGCTCGAGGAACTCGTCGAGGACGGTGAACTCCCGCGCCGAACCGACGAGCTCGCCCAGGTTCTCGATGCGGCCGTGCGCTTCGACGGTGTCCTCGGCCTCGAGCTCGCCGAGGTAACCCGACTCGTCGATGCACGCCTGCAGCAGATCGCCCGGGCCGACATCGGTTCGTCCCACCATCTCGCCGAGTCGATCGAGCAGGTCGACGAAGGATCCGATACCTCGTCGCGCCGGGCCGCTCACCCCGGCGTCCTCGGCGTACCGCATCGCCTCGACGAAGGGCACGCCGAGCTCGCGCGCGTACTCGTCGAGACGGGCGACGCTCGTGTCGCCGACGCCGCGCTTGGGCACGTTGAGGATCCGCTTGACCGAGACCTCGTCGAGCGGGTTGATCGCCGCCCGGAGGTACGCCATCGCGTCCTTGATCTCGCGGCGGTCGTAGAAGCGGGTGCCGCCCACGACCTTGTAGGGGACGCCGGTGCGCATGAACGCCTCTTCGATGACGCGGGCCTGGGCGTTGGTGCGGTAGAGCACCGCCATCTCCCGCCAGTTCATCCCGTCGTCGCGGTGCAGCTGTTGCGCCGTGCCGGCGACCCACATCGCCTCGTCGCCCTCGTCCTCGGCGTGGTAGCGAACGATCCGGTCGCCGCCACCCGAGTCGGTCCAGAGGTGCTTCGGCTTGCGCTCGAGGTTGTGCTCGATGACGGCGTTGGCGGCATCGAGGATCGTCTGCGTCGACCGGTAGTTCTGGTCGAGCACGATCGTCGTGACCTCCGGGAACGCATCCTCGAACTGCAGGATGTTCCGGAAGTCGGCACCCCGGAACTTGTACACGCTGTTGTGCACGAGCAGCCCGCCGGCGACGTAGGTGTGGATCCGATTCACCTCGATGTCGTAGACCGGCCCGGAGTACTCCTCGAGCTCGACCGCGTCGACCTTCACAACGTCGAAGCCATCACCGCCGAGCACGACGATCTCCATCCCGGGCCGAGCGTTCGCGATCGGCATGAGGTCGTACAACGCACCGTCGTGGGAGAGGCGCCGACGGATATCCAGACCTCCAGCAGCCGCGAGCCGCTTCGCGTCGTCGAGTGCGTCTCCGTAGTCCTTGTAGACGGTCTCGTACCGAAGGCTCTTCGACCTCCCGGTGCGGAGTCGGTAACCGGCAGCTCGCAGGCGCTCGGCAACATCACTCCGGTTGGACGACCACTGGACCCGGTGGTACCCGATCTCGGTTCGCGCATCCGAGAACTTCGTGAGGTTCACCGTCGCGCGTCGTGCTCCGTT
>DATHUU010000107.1:0-14699 GCA_035461925.1 Ilumatobacter sp. | reverse complement strand
ACGGTGCACCCATGGTTCGGCCACTTCGAGCGCCGCGGCGACCGAGACGAGCAGTTGGTCGTCGCCGTACCGACCGACCAGTTGCACACCCCGCGGCAACCCGTCCCCGGGCCAACCGAACGGCACCGACACGGCCGGCTGGCCCGTCACGTTCACCGGTCGGGTGAACGCGCTCCCCAGCCCCGACACGTACTTGGAGAGGTACTCACCGTGGACGGACGCCGGTGCTGCAGTGGTAGGGGTGACGAGCACGTCGAACTCGTCCCACCACGCGAACGCGTCACGTGCGAGCTCCTGCATCCGCTCCAGCGTCGCGTAGAGCTCGACGGCACCCACCGCACGTCCGGCCTGCACCATCGCCCACGTCCGGGGCTCGAGGTCGGCCTCACCGAGGGGGTGCCCGATGCGGGCCCGCCATGCCGCCGCCTCGGTGGCCGCCGCGACGCTCAGCGCCACCTTCGCCAGATCCCACAGCTCGTCGGCGGCGTATGCCGCGGGCGCCGACCGATCGACGTGGTGACCCAGCCCGGCGAGCACCTCGCCGGCCCGAGTCGCCGCTGCGGCGCACTCGATCTCGACGTCGGCACCGTTGAACGCGTCGGTGCACACCCCGATCCGCAACGGTCGGTGCGGCGCCGTCGCCGCGAGCGCCTCGTCCCAGCCGGGCGCCGGCCACCACGGCGAGCGGTGCGACAGCCAGGTCACGACGGCCGCGGTGTCGCGGACCGACCGGGTGACCACCCCTTCGCACACCATCCCGATCGGGGCATCGGGACCGCTCGTGACCACACGACCACGTGTGGGCTTCAGTCCGACGACGCCGCACATCGCGGCGGGGATCCGGATCGAGCCGGAGATGTCGTTGGCGTGCGCGACCGGGACGACCCGCGACGCCACCGCCGCGGCCGAGCCCCCCGAGGAACCGCCGGCCGAGCGACCGGGCGACCACGGGTTGTGCGTCGGACCCCAGAGCTGCGGTTCGGTCGTGCCCATGACGGCGAGCTCGGGCGTGTTGGTGCGTCCCATCGGGATGAAGCCGCCGGCCCGCGCCCGCCGCGCGTACGCGCTGTCGGTGGACGGCCGGAAGTCGACGTCGCGCAGCGTCCGGACCCCCATGCGGTACGGCTCGCCGGCCTCCCACCCGGCGTAGTCCTTGAGCAGGAACGGCACGCCGGGGAACGGTGCATCGCCGTCGACCCGCGTCGCGTCCTCCCGTGCGCGGTCGAACTGGCGGTGGACGAGCGCGTTCAGATGCGGGTCGCGCTCCTCGGCCCGCTCGATCGCCGCCTCCACGAGCTCGCGCGGGTGCGCCGAACCGGCGCGGACGAGCTCGGCCATCGCCGTCGCGTCCAGTTCGTCGTACTCGGGCATCGTCGCCATCACCGCCAACTCCCTCGCCCGTCAGTACGGGAACGCGCCGCCGTTGACCAGTGTCGTCTGACCGGACACGAACGCCGAGTCGTCCGAGAGGAGCCAGCAGAAGGTGCCCATCAGATCGGCGGGGTCCATCACCCGGCCGAGCGGGGTGTTCTTCGGGTCGTAGGTGCCGAGCGGTGCCGAACCGGGGGTCGGGGTGAAGCCGGGCGCGACGCAGTTGACCCGCACCCCGCGCGGGCCCCACTCGGTCGCGAGCGAGCGCGTCATCGACACGATCGCCCCCTTCGACGCCGTGTAGTGGGGGAACCCCTTCGAGCCGTTGAAGGCGGTCTGCGAGGCGACGTTGACGATGCTCGCGCCGTCGCCCATGTTCCGGATCGCGGCGCGAGCGCAGAGGAACGTGCCCTTCACGTTCACGGCGAACATCCGGTCGAACTCGTCGAGTGGGATGTCGTCGATGTCGCGGCGGGGTGCGAGCAGACCAGCGTTGTTGAGCAGCCCGGTGATCGGACCGATCTCTGCGAACACGGCCTCGACCCGGTCAGCGGCGGACACGTCGCAGTGGTGGTCGACGGCACCTTCGAGGTCGATGGTGACCACCTCGGCACCGCGCTCGCGGAACGTGTCCGCGGCGAGCGCACCGATGCCGCGACCCGCCCCGGTGACGACGATCCGCTTGCCTTCCAGTTGCATCACGGGAGCATCACGCCGTGGGGACTTGCCGCGCCAGGACTGCGTTCGTCAGAGACGGTCGGCCGGTCAGCCCGCCGCTCGCTCGAGGATCGTGACGACGCCCTTCGAACCGTCCACCTCGATCAGGTCGCCGGTCTTGATGCGCAGCGTCGCGACCGACGTGCCCACGACGCACGGGATGCCGTACTCGCGCGACACCGTCGCGGCGTGGGTGAGTGAACCACCACCGTCGCACACGCAGGCTCCGATGATCGCGAACGCCGGTGACCAGTTGGGAGAGGTGGCCTCGGTGACGAGGATCTCCCCGTCCTCGAGCTCGAACAGCTCCATCGCCGACAGCATCACCCGGGCCCGGCCGGTGTACGTGCCGGCCGACGCCGGGAACCCGTTCAGCTCGCTGACGTGGGCGCCCGCCTTCAACCCCTTGAAGTAGTGGTTGTGCATGCCGAAGATCTCGATGAGCACCGGGTCGTCGACCTTCTCGGGGACGACGCCGACGACCTTCGGAACCTCCTGCCGCTTGGCCTGGTAGCCGTCGTAGTACGCGGCACGTTCTTGCACCATCGAGCGGAGATCGGCGTACTTCGTGCGACCTTCGCAGACATCCATCAGCTCGCAGAAGAACATGAACGTCGCCTCGTCGACACGGTCGGCGCCGATCTCGCGGCTGATCGCGACCGCTCCGTCGCGCATCGTGATCGATGCCCGGAGATCGATGTAGTAGTTGTGATCCTCGTTCCACCAGGCGAAGTTGGCGACCTGGTTGATCGCGAGCAGCTCGTCGAACGCCCCGAGCGCGTCTCCCGACAGCTGTGAGCGAGCGGCCTCGACGACCTCGTCGCGCTCGGCGCGACCCTCGGCGAGGTGGGCGTCGAAGTCGTGCGGCTCGCCCGAGGCGATGAAGTTCTTGATCTGGCCGAGCGGTGAGGTGTTGTCCTCGATCCAGGAGGGGATGTTGATGTCGGAGATGCCCTCGGTGCGGTGGCCGTACACGCGCAGGAAGTCGTCGAACTTCGTCAGCCACACCGAACCGTTCCCCCCGGCCGACGCGAGCGCCTGGCGGA
The DNA here is from genome assembly GCA_035461925.1 of Ilumatobacter sp. Lineage (GTDB taxonomy): Bacteria > Actinomycetota > Acidimicrobiia > Acidimicrobiales > Ilumatobacteraceae > Ilumatobacter. The sequence goes on along the minus strand of DATHUU010000107.1, from coordinate 11,565 downwards.
TGTTCGCCGCCTCGTTGCTCGCGAAGATGTCGCCGATGCCGAGGCGACGGGCCTCTGCGACCAGCTCCCACATCGCGCGATCGGTCTCCATGATCTTGTGCTCGCGCCCCTGGAGCATCTTCGCGATGTTCGCCGGGTCGATCCCGTTCTGGGCGCACACCCCGTAGAGCTGCAGGTAGACCGCCAGCAGCGGGTACATGATCTCGAAGTGGATCTCCCACGCTCGCTGCTGGAACCGCCATGCGTCCTGCATGTACTGGCCCAGCTCGACGAGCGACCTCCCCGAGAAGTCGTAGTTCTCGAAGTAGCCGAGTCCGAGATCGAGCTCCCACTTGCGCTCTTCCCAGATGGCGTCGAAGTTCTGGAGGAACGGCGGCATGTTGCGCTCGATCCGGGCGGCCCGGAACCCGATCTCCCACTCGGAGGTGATCGGCACCTCGCCCTCGTAGAGGAACGGGCCACCCATCCGCTGGATGAGCCCGCCGGCAGGCGGGAGCGGCAGCTGGTGGGCGGCGAGCTGGGTGCTCCAGGCGGCGTCGCTCACGAACTGCATGCCGAGCGGCGAGAATCCTCGCGGCCAGTGGAAGTCGACGAACCAGAAGCTCTGCTCGTCCTCCTTGGTGAACGGGCGTGGCCGCATGCGCAGCCACGGGTTGTCGATGTGCTCCGGCTTCCAGCCCGGATACCAGCCATCCAGCAACGGGTCGACGGAAACGATCTCGGCCATGATCTTGCCCCCCACGAGCGATCAAGCGATGTGACGGTGGCTGAACTTAGCCACCCGTCGGACCACGGAACGGACCGGCGTCCCGCCATGCGGAACGTCGCGCCTCGGACCGTCGACGCCCGGGCCCTCCGACCCTGGTCGCGTCCGCCCGCGCGAGGAAGGATCGATGCTGTCGGGGTCGTGCGTCGATCGCCGTACGAGGCCCATGAGGAGGACGACAGTGCGAACGGAGCATCCGTGACGACCGGACGGGGGCCGACCGTGGTCGCGATCGGCGGCCACTCCCTCCTGTCCCCCGACCTACCGCCGACCGTCGCCAACCAGTTCGCGGTCACGCGAGCCGCGATGCGACCGGTCGCCGACCTGCTCGAACGTGGCGAGCAGCTCGTCCTGACCCACGGCAACGGTCCCCAGCTCGGCTTCATGCAGCTCCGCTCAGAGCTCGCCCGCGACGAGCTCCCGGAGGTCCCGCTCGACTCGCTCGTCGCCGACAGCCAGGGCGCGATGGGGTACATGATCGAGCGGGCCTTGCGCGCCGAGCTGCGCACCCGCGACCACGACGACCCCGTCGTCACGGTGGTCACCGAGGTGGAGGTCGATCCGACCGACCCGGCGTTCGAACACCCGGACAAGCCGATCGGCCGCTTCTACGACCCGGCCGAGGTCGACACGCTCACACGTGAGCGCGGCTGGCGGATGGTGGTGGACCCTCGCCGGGGCGCGCGGCGGGTCGTCCCGTCGCCCCAGCCCCGGCGGATCGTCCAGCTCGACACGATCCGGCAGCTCGTCGATCTCGGGATCACCGTCATCTGCTGCGGGGGTGGCGGCATCGCGGTGAGCACCGACGACGCCGGTGAGGTGGTCGGACGCGAAGCGGTGATCGACAAGGACCGCGTCAGCATGCTCCTCGCCGTCGAGTTGGCGGCGCCTCGGTTCGTGATCACCACGAGCGTCGACCTCGTGTACGCCGACTTCTACACGGACCACCCGCGCCCGCTGCCGGAGCTGACAGCGGTCGAGGCTGCGGCGCTGCTGCAACGCGGGGAGTTCCCCGCCGGGAGCATGGGCCCGAAGATCGAGGCCGCCGTCGCGTACCTCGGCGAGATCGACGGTGAGGTGATCATCTGCCACCCGGACGCCCTGGTCGACGCGATCGCGAGCACTGCGGGGACGCACATCAGGCGGGCGGTCGCCCCGGATCGATCCCACACCGAGCTCGAGAGGAGCACACCGTGACGGAGCACGTGACGGAACACGGGACGGAGCACGTGACGGAACGCGTGACGGAGCCGGCCCTCGACGCCCTGCACGTGCACGACGTGGCCGATCTGCTCGGCGAGAGCATGCTCACGACCCAGGAGTGGTCGGTCGCACGCCTCGACGCGGTCCGCGCCGTCGCCCGGGCGTTCGCCGACCTGGACCGCCGGGGCGTCCGCACGCCGCTCTGCCCCGACGAGCTGGCATGGGCCCTCTTCTTCGACCAGTCGACGCGGACGAAGAGCGCATGGGCCGGCGCCGCCGCCCGCCTGGGGATGCAGCCGGTGATCGTCGACGGGTCCTCGACCCAGGTGTCGCACGGCGAGACCGCCGAGGAGACCGGCGCGATGCTCGGCATGAACGCGCACGCGATGGGCATCCGCCACGACCTGATCCTCGGTGAGGGCAACACCTTCATGCGGGCCGTCACCCGCGGCATCGTCGACTACCTCGACGCGACCGGTGACACGCGGTCGGTCCCGACGGTCAACCTCCAGTGCGACGTCGACCACCCGACCCAGTCGATGGCCGATCTCCTCTGGCTGGAGGACAACCTCGGGAGCCTCGCCGGCCGGCGCATCACCATCAGCTGGGCGTACTCCCCGTCCTACGCCAAACCGCTGTCGGTGCCGCAGGGGCTGATCACGCTGCTGACCCGGTTCGGTGCCGACATCACCCTCGCCCATCCTCCGGGCTACGACCTGCTGGCCGAGACGATGTCGCAGGCCGCGGCCAACGCCTCCGGCGGTGGCGGATCCTTCCGGGTGGTGCACGACATGGACGAGGCGTTCGCCGGCGCCGAGGTGGTGTACCCCAAGAGCTGGGGTGCCCTCGATCTCATGCTCGAGCGGGTCGACGCCAACGCGGCGCACGACGGGACGGCGATGGCTGCGATCGAAGCGCGCGCGCTCGAACGGAACGCCCGGCACACCGACTGGATCTGCGACGAGCAGCGGATGGGCCTCACCGCGAAGGGTGACGCGCTCTACCTGCACTGCCTGCCCGCCGACATCGGCGCCGAGGTCAGTCCCGGGGTGATGGCGCGCCACCGGGTGAACGTCGCCCGTGAGGCGAACTGGAAGGTGTACGTGGTGATGGCCTTGCTGGCCGCCGCGAAGGTCCCCGACCTGGCGACGACGCTCACCGCGATCGACGAGGAGGCTGCAACGTGAGAAGCACGACGACCAGGACGACGACCGGGACGACGACCGGATCGACGACGACCGACGGCACGCAGCTCGACGCTCGCGTCGCCGAGCTGAGCCAGCGGTACCTGCCGCTCGCTGCGGAGCTGCTGCGCGAGGTGATCCGCATCCCGGCCGACCACGTCGACCGCCCGATCGACGACGGTGGCGACCCGTCGTGCGGCCTGAGCAACCACGAGGGCCCGCGACTCGACTACCTCCGCCGCCGCATCGTCGAGATCGGGGCGGTGCGCTCCCCCGACGACGTCGGCTTCGACGGGTACGGCAACCTCGTCTGGACGGTGTCCGACCCCGCGGACGGACTCGCCGACGCCGACAAGAAGGTCGTCTACCTCGACGGTCACAGCGACACGGTCAAGGCGCTGCGATCCACGTGGCGGGCGAAGCTCGGAGGGATCGACGCGTACGACGGCCTCGTCGACGCCGACGCGGTCGACCGGGCGTTCCTCCGCCGAGAGCTCGGGCACCTCCCTCCCGACGACGAGTGGGAGCACCTGATCTTCGGCCGTGGCGCCGCCGATCAGCTGGGCGGCGTGATCGCCGAGGTCGTCGCCACGAAGATCGCCCTGGAGCTCGCCGACGAGGGCGCCCTCCGGGGCGTGATCGTGCGCGCCTACGCGACGGCGTGCGAGGAGGACAACGACGGCGGCGGTCCGATGTACGTCATGCGGGAGGTCCTACCGGGAGCCGGTCCGGAGCTCGTCCCCGACGTCGTGATCCTGACCGAGGGGACCGGCGACGCCCACAAGGGAGCGCTCGGCATCTACCGTGGGCAGCGCGGACGGATGCAGATCGAGGTCGCGGTGACCGGACGGTCGTGCCACGGCTCGATGCCGTGGGAAGGCCTCAACCCGCTGGAGTACGGCGCCGCGATCCTCGTCGAGGCGGCGCGCCGCTACGAGGATCGCGACGGGTTCCTCGACGATGCGTTCCTCGGACACGGCACGCGCACCGCCTCGTGGGCGCAGCTCGACACGCCGAGCGACTGCGCGGTGCCGGACCGGTTCACGTTCCGGTTCGACCGCCGCTTGACGTTGGGGGAGACGCCCGAGCAGGCGCTCGCCGACGTCGACGGGCTCGACGCGGTCGCCGCCGCTCGGGCTGCCGGCCTGATCGTCGACGTGTCGGTGCCGGTCTACGAGGGGGTCACCTGGCAGGGGTACCGGCCGGGCAACCCGCAGGTGTACCTCGGGTGGGCGACGCCGGACGACCACCCGGCGATCCGGACCGCGGTCGAGGTGTACGACCGGGTCGTCGGCCCGAACATCCCGTCGTCGTCGCAAGGAGAGGGCGGCGAGTTGCGGGAGGAGGCACGCGTCGACCGGTGGATCTTCTCGACCGACGGCGTCGGGTTCCCCGTGGCGTCCGACCAGACGGCGATCGCGGTGTCGGACACGAAACGATGGGTCGACACCGGCACGTTCACGCACCCGGCGATGCTCGGGTTCGGGCCGGGGATCGAGCAGAACACGCACAAGATCGGCGAGTGCGTCGACCAGCGCGAGCTCCGCCTGGCGATCGCCTTCCTGGCCCGCTTCCCGAGCGCCTACGCCGCGACCTGACGGTCACCGACCCCGACCGTCACCCGAATTGTCAGCCGTCGGTGCGCTGGATCAGGTCGAAGAGGGCGTCGTGGACGCGGCCGTTGGTGGCGAGCACGTTCGCGATGCCGCGTCCGAGGTTGAGCGGGCCGCCGTCGAGGTCTTCGCACCGGCCGCCGGCTTCGGTGATCATCAGCGATCCTGCCCCGACGTCCCAGGCGTAGGTGGCGTCGCGCTCGTAGAACGCGTCGAGGCGTCCAGCGGCGACGTAGGCAAGGCAGAGGGCCGGACATCCGAGCAGTCGCGCTCCCCGAGAGTGCGAGTGGAGTGCCTCGATCCGACGGGCGTGCGCGGCGATCTGGTCGGGATCGTCCGACTGGAGCCCGGTGGCGATCAGGACGCGCCCGAGGTCCGGCTCGTCGCGGACTGCGAGCTGCTCACCGTCGAGCCACGCCCCGCCACCGCGCACGGCGGTGAAGAGCTCCTGCCGGAACGGCTCGAAGATCGCACCGGCGGCGACGCCGTCGTCATCACGAACTGCGACCGAGACGCACGCGAACGGGATGCCGCTCGCGTAGTTGGACGTGCCGTCGAGCGGGTCGACGAGCCACGTGTGCGACGCGTCGCCCCCGCCACCGTCGCCTTCCTCGCCCATGATGACGTGCTCGGGGTGGGCGGCTCCGATCACCTCGAAGATCGCCGCCTGCGAGGCGTGGTCGATCTCGGTGACGATCGAGGCCCGCTCACTCTTCATCTCGACCAGCCGGGGGCCCGAGAGCCCGTCGGCCAGCACGGCACCACCGGCCCGTGCGGCCGTGATGCAGGTCTCGAGCAGGTGGTCGAGCGACTGGTGGGTCGTGGGGTCGTTCACGCACCGGACCGTAGACGAGCGCCACCCCGACACGTTCCGCGTCCTCGTCGGCGTGTTTGGACGGCGCGAGGCGCGGGTACCGCCCGCCCAACCTGATCGAGCAGCAACTGATCGAGCAACACCGCCACAACCACCACGAACCACAGCACAGAAAGCGAGAACACCATGCTTGCCATCTTCGGCATCCTCCTCCTCGTCGCCGGCGCCATCGTCACCTTCGCCGTCGAGACCTCGGCCGAAGGCGTCGACCTGACGGCCCTCGGCTACATCCTCATGGCGGGCGGCGCTCTGTCGCTGCTCGCCGCCGCGATCACGGGCGCCGGCTGGATGTCGATGTCCAACAACAAGATGCGCACCGAGCGTCACATGTCGTCCGACGGTCAGCACTACGTGGAGGAGACCCACACCGCGTGACCCACACCGCGTGACCCACCACCGTGTGACCAAACCCTCCCCGCCAGCGTCGCCGGGGACACCGAACGAGGACCGGGGTGACCCGGTCCTCGTTCGCGTCCGGCCACCGTGCGCTCGGCGCGTCAGCCGAGCCGAAGTGCCTCGCGGGTGCGGCCCAGCGAGCCGTCCGGGTCGGTGACGTCGAACCAGATCGCGATCATCCCCGCTGCCGCGCCACCCTCGACGTTGTCGACGTGGTCGTCGACGAAGACGATGTCGCCGGGATCGCACCCCATCGCGTCGATCGCCGTCTCGTACGCTCGCCGGTGCGGCTTGAGGTGACCGGTTCGCGAGAGGTCGATCAGCGGATCGAAGCGGCGCAGCACCGAGATCGGGTCCTGCCACCCGACGTCGTGGAAGGCGGCGAGGTCGTTGGTGAGCAGCCCGACCCGCCGCCCGGCGGCGAGCGCATCGTCCACCAGGCGCACCGCGCCGGGCCGGGTCAGATGATCCCCGCTCGGTTCGTAGAACGCTCGCATGAAGCCGCGCGTGTCGAGGCCGAACCGAGCCGCTTCCGACTCCCAGTACTCGCGCTCGGTGATCTCACCCCGAACCCTCGCCTGCCACCGCGCGTCCGCGGGATCGAAGGGACCGCGCGACAGGTCGCCGACGTCGATGCCGAGCCCCCGGGCACCGGCGTCGCACAACTCGAACGGAGACTTGAGCACCGGTCCGCCGAAGTCGAACAGCAGGTGACGGATGTGGGGGGACACCTGGCCGACGGTACCGACGCGCGGGCGGAGCCGCCGTCCCGGCGTCCCGCCACCGGGAACAGGTGCGGATCACCGATCCGGTCGGGCCGGACCGCAGTCCTCACCACCGATCCGGCAGACGAGATCGCTCGCCGGCGTGTGGTCGATCACCCGAGCCGTCCACCAGCCGTGCGGGCCGTCGTTGCTGAACGCGTAGGCGTTCGTGCGGTTGGGGTCGCCGGCGACGGCGATCATGATCCTGTCCGGCCGCGTCACGATCGGCACGAACCGTTCCTGATCGTCCGACTCGGCGAACACCGGTGGGAGCGAGCCGTCGGCGACGAGATCGCCGAGACGGCGCCGGCCCGGCGTGAGGTTGCTCCACTCGCCGATGTACCGCTCGAACCGACGTGCCGGGATGCGGGCGTGCCGGAACAGCGCCTGCTGTGCGTCGGCCTTCGTCCATCCGGCGCGGGCGAACGTGCGCGCCAGGATGGGTGAGAGCACGAGGAGCGGCTGGTACTGGTCGTCGCCGATACCGTGCAGGTGGGTGAGGTCCCACGACGTGGCCCGGACGAGACCGTCGGCCAGGTAGGGCACGATCTCGTCGGGCGTCGAGCCGAACACGCTGCCGATGATCGTGCCGCTGTTCATCCGGGCCATGGTGACCACGTCCTCGTCGGGTCCGAACCCGAATGCCCCGCTGATCGCCGGCCACCCGATCTCGGCGAGGCAGTCCCTGTCCTCCGCGAGGACGGTCCGGGTGGGATTCCCGAACGTCGCCTTGTCGTGCTCGTCGGCGGTGAACCCGAACACGTTGCGGAGGTAGAGCCGCAGCCAGCGTCCGACCGCGGTGTTGGCATGGGCGCCTTCGCGCATCACCCCGGCGCCGTGGCGGAACCCGAGCGCGGCGGCGTGGGGACCGTCGAGCACGATCAGCGCGTCGGCACCGGTCGTGTTGCCGGAGTGCTGGGCGCCGTAGGCGGGGTCGACGAGGATCTCGGCGAGCGCGATGAGGACGGGCAGGTGCTCGGGGCGGCACCCGGCCATGACGGCGTTCACGGCGATCGACCAGATCGTCACGTCGCGGCCCGACGACGTCGCGGTGCCGAGCGTCTTCCAGGGGTCGTGGCCGCTGTCGGCGAGGTACGCCTCGACGCGGGACCGGGTCGGGGGAACGACCGGGTGGCCGTCGGACCAGCCGTGCTCCAGGAACGCGGCCTGGATGTCGTCCACGGTGCCCGTCGCCACGATGTCGAGCGCGGCCGGCTCGTCGGAGACGTGATCGTCGTGGCTGGTGTCGCTCGTCAGCCCGGCGATCACGTCGTCGACGGTCCGCTCGACGAAGTTCCGGGTCATCTCGTCGGCGGATTGCGCGTCGACGTGTCCGACCGTCACGGCCAGCGGAAGCCCGTCGTAGCCGTGCCCGCGCGCCGTCGCCCGCGCTTGGCCCTCGAACCCCTCACAGACGATCGAGACCGACGGGATGTCCGCCGATTCAGCGGCGATCGCGGCCCGCAACACGGCGGGCGTGCAGCTCCCTCAACAGCCCATGCCCGACACGACGGCGTCGACGCCGCGCGTCCGCAAGTCGTCGGGCAGACGCCGGACCCGCTCGACCTCGTCGGTGCCGTGGAGGTTGCCGAACTCCTCGTACCCAACGACCTCGATGCCCCGGTATCGGGACCGCAGCTCGAGGGCGAGCACCGGGAAGAGCTCATCGCCCCGGAACAGGTGGTCCCACAGGAAGGCCACCCGCGCGCCGTCGAGCGTGTCGAGCCGATCGGCCCGGCGCCGGCGCTGCACACCGCGCGGCGACCTCGGCCAGACGACCTCGTACCTGGGCTCCTCGGCAGCTCCGGCAGTCGGCAGGGTCGAGGTCACGGACCACAGTGTGCCAAATGCACGGCGGTCCGGGTCACGAGACGATGATCTCGAACACGGCGCGCTCGGCGGGTTCCTTCGGATCGTCGAAGCTTCGGACGTACCAGAGCGACAGCTCGGCGGTCCCTTCCCCGAGCGCTTCGAAGGTGAGCTCCTGGCGGCCACCCGCGCCGACCAGCTCGCTGTCTTCGGGCTCGACGTAGACGTCGTCGACGAGACGCACGACGTCGGCGAGCGGCGGTGTCTCGAGCTCCCAGGCGTACCCGGTGGTCGCGTTGGACTCGAGGACGATGGTGACCTCGTCACCGACATCCACCTCGAAGACGGTTCCGGGCTCCGTGAACGCGATCGCCTCGGGTTCGGGATCGTCGGCGCACGCCGGAGCCAAGGCGAGGCCGATCGCTGCGAGCGCCCCGATCATGACGGTGTAGAACGGATGACGGCGTGACATGACGGCCTCCTGGCGGCCGCACGACACGCGGCCTCCACCCTCAGGATGCGCCCGACCCCCACGATCGCCCAGTGCCGTTCGGCCGTGACGTCACCCGACGTCGTGGATCGCCCGCCAGACCTTCTCGGGGCTGCAGGGCATCGTGAGGTGGCGGACGCCGAGGTGGCTGACCGCGTCGATGATCGCGTTGTAGGTGGCAGGGATCGCTCCGATGGTGCCCGACTCGCCGACCCCCTTGGCACCGAGCTCGTTCACCCAGGTCGGCGTCTCCATCGGGACGAGCTCGAAGCTCGGCAGCTCGGCGGCAGAGATCACGGGGTAGTCGGCGAAGTTCGTCGTCTTGGGCGTCCCGTCGACGTCGTACACGACCTCTTCCATGAGGGCCTGCGCGACCCCCTGTGCGATCCCGCCGTGGATCTGACCCTCGGCGATCAGCGGGTTGATGATGGTGCCGGCATCGTCGCAGGCGATCAGGCGACGGAGCCGGACGAGGCCGGTGTCGGTGTCGACCTCGACGACGGCGACGTGGGACCCGAACGGGAAGGTCGGCATCGGCGCCTCGAAGTCGTCGTCGCCGGCCAACGGGTCACCTTCGGCCCGCGCGACGTCGGCCCACGTCACCGACCGCGATGGTGTGCCGGCGACGTGGAACGCGCCGGTGTCCGCGTCGAGCACGATGTCGTGCGCGGCCGCCTCGAGCAGGTGCGCCGCCCGGTCGCGGGCGGCATCGATCAGCTTCGTGCTGGCGGCGGCGATCGCCGACCCGCCGAGCTGCACCGATCGCGACCCGACGGTGAGGCCGCCGGACCGGATCTGGTCGGTGTCGCCGTGGATCACGGTGATCTGCTCGATCGGGACGCCTGTCCGGTCGGCGACGATCATCGCCCAGGTCGTGACGTGACCCTGCCCGTAGGGCGTCGCACCGGTTCGCACGATCAGTGACCCGTCGGGCTGGAGCTCGACGGCGCCGTACTCCGAGCCACCCACGCCGGACGTGATCTCGACGTACGTCGCGACGCCGATGCCGAGCTGCACCGTGTCGGCGGCATCACGGCGCCGCTGCTGCGCGGCACGGAGCTCGTCGTACCCGGCGGCGTCGAGCGCGAGCTCGAGCGAGCGCGGGTAGTCGCCGACGTCGTACGGCGTGCCGATGCCGGTCGTGATCGCCTCGGTGAACTTGGGAAGCATGTTGATGCGTCGGACCTCGGTCGGATCCATGCCGATCTCGGCGGCGAAGCGGTCGACCATCCGTTCGATCGCGACCGCGGCCTCCGGGCGACCGGCACCGCGGTAGGCCGTGATCGACACCGCGTTGGTGACCCACGACGTCCCGGTGAACCCGACGTTCGCGATGTCGTACACCCCGCACGCCATCCGCATGGTCATGCCGTGCAGCACCGACCCGGTCATCGGGTACGCCCCCGCATCTTGGAACACGTCGAGCTGGTAGGCGGTGATCCTGCCGTCCCGGGTGCCACCCATCTTGGCGTACTGCACCTGACTGCGCCCCTGCGGCATGGCGAGCATGTTCTCGCTGCGCGTCTCGGTCCACTTCACCGGCCGGCCGAGCACTCTGGCGTAGAAGCCGAGCGCCGCCTCCTCGGGGTACGTGCGCGACTTCACGCCGAAGCCGCCGCCCATGTCGGGTACGACCACCCGGACGTCGTCAGGGTCGAGGTCGTAGATCGCGGACAGGAGCACCTTGGTCGGGTGAGCGCCCTGGCAGGCCGAGTAGTGGACGAGACGGCCCTCGTCGGTCCAGTAGGCAGCACCGACGCGAGCCTCCATCGGCGCGCCGGCGAGGCGCTGGTTGACGATCCGCTCCGAAACGACGACCTCGCACTCGGAGAAGTCGGCGCGACGCTCGGACACGATCTCCATCACCGCGTTGGAGCCCGCCTCGGGGAACAGCAACGTCTCGTCGGTGGCGGAGGCCTCGACGTCGACGACCACCGGGAGCTCGTCGTAGTCGACGAACACGAGATCGACCGCGTCGGCGGCCGCGGCGGCCGTCTCGGCGACGATGGCGACCACGGCCTGACCCACGAAGCGAACACGATCGGTCGCCAGGATGACCTGGCCCATCGCGGCGGGCATGCCGGCGCGGGCCGACGGGATGGGCTTCACCTCGGTGAGATCGGCGGCCGTGAAGATCGCGAGCACGCCGTCGACCTCGCGTGCGTCGTCGGTGTCGATCGACAGGATCGCGGCATGGGCGTACGGCGAGCGGACGTAGGCCACGTACGCGGCCCCGGGCAGCGCGATGTCGTCGACGTACTGGCCGCCCGTCGTGAGGAACCGCGGATCTTCCACGCGCGCCACACGGTTGCCGAGGATGCTGCCCATGTCGTCTCCCATCCGGCGCGGCGCCGGGTCCAAAATGTCCGAACGGCTACGGTCCGTCAGTACAGCACCGGCGCGACCGGTGCTGCCCCATCGTTCCGCAGGCAGGAAAACCAATCCAAAAGGAATGCCGATCCAAGA
>DATHUU010000106.1:0-1970 GCA_035461925.1 Ilumatobacter sp. | reverse complement strand
CGAGTTCCGCGCCGGCGAGCGAGCGGAGCCCACCGTCGTCGTCCCGCCCGCGAGCGTCCCGGCGGGCGGTGAGCGGATCCTCCCCGAAGACATCGAGGCCGATGCTCCGACGGGATCGGACGTCGCGGTCGATCAGCTCTTCACCGTCGACGACGCTGGCAACGCGGCACCCAACCCGTCCGGGTGGCGGGCGTTCGACGAGCAGCTCGGCCGCCGGCTCGTCCCGGCGAACGTGAGCGCCTCCGTCGCGGTGATGGTCGACGGCCGGCTCGTGCACCATGCGGCGTTCGGGGAGCGTGTCGCCGGCACCGGGGAACCGGTGGAGACGACCGACCGGTTCCGGATCGCCAGCATCTCGAAGACGATCACGGCGATCGTGACGATGCAGCTGGTCGACGCCGGTCTGCTCACCCTGGACGATCCCGTCGGCCCGACGGTCGCCGGGCACCTCGGCCTCGCGTCGTACGACCCCGACGTGGCGACCATCACGGTGCGCGAGCTGCTCAGCCACACCGCCGGGTTCCCCCAACACGAGGGCACGTTCTTCTCCAACGGCGCCACGTCGTGCGTCGACGCCGCGACCCAGGGCTTGCGCAGCGGGGTCCGGGGCGGGAACGGGTTCGACTACTCGAACATGAGCTACTGCGTGCTCGGCATCCTGATCGAGGCCGTGACCGGTAAGACGTACGAGCGCGTCGTCCACGAGCGCCTGCTGACCCCACTCGGCATCAGCGGGATGCGGATGACGTCCACCTACGACCTCGGGCCGGACGAGGTGTCCCATCATCCCACCCCCAACCGAAACTTCATGGAGACCCTCGCCGCGGCCGGCTCGTGGAACGCAACGACCGCCGACCTCGTGACGATCGTCAACTCGATCGACCCGGCGACACCCGGCTGGAAGGCGCTGTCGGACGAGTCGATGCGCGCCATGCGCTACCGGATCCCCAATGCGCTCCCTCCTGCCGGGTACGGCCTCGGCATCATCAACTACGGCGGAGATGCGTGGGGTCACACGGGCACGATCCAGAACGCCCATTCGATGGTGCTGGTCCAGCCCGACGGCGTCACCTGGGCGATCACCGTGTCGGGGGAGTACCCGAGCGAGTCCGGGAACCTCCGCAGCATCTTCCGAGCTGCGCTGAACGGCGCCTTCGGCTGACCGGCCCCTTCACGGGTCGACAGACGGGCGTCCGGTGGCTCGCCCCCGCCGGACATGACCGATCAGCCGGACAGGCCCGAGCCGGCGATCCGCATCACCTCGTAGAGCGGCGAGCCCCGAACGACTCGCGGGTCGGAGGGAAGGACGACCCGCACCGACGCGAGTCCCGGCTCGACCGGGGCGACCTCGGCGCCGACGGCCCGGAGCGCGTCGAGCAGCTCGCTGTTGTCCCACAAGACGTCGGCGGTGAACACCTCGATGCCATTGTTCACCGCCGCGGCGACGAGCGAGGTCAGCAGCAAGGTGCCGATGCCGCGGCCTTGTTGTGCGTCGACCACCGTGACTGCGGCGTCGGCCACGGTCGGGTCCGCAGCGCTTCGCACATAGCGGGCGACGCCGACGCTCGGCGATCCGGGCTCGTCGACGAGGGTCGCGACGAGCGCGTGTCGATCGACGTAGTCGACGTCGAAGAGGTGATCGAGCAGCTGATTCGACAGGTGCGCCGGTGCCGACACGAAGCGAAGACGGCGGGACCGCGACGACAGCTCGCCGTAGCGGGCGACGAGCTCCGCCCGGTCACCGGGCTCGAGCGGGCGCACCAGCACCCGGGTGCCGTCCGCGAGCCGGTGGAGGCGCGGCTCTGGCGCGATGCGGTGGGGAGTGGAGTCGACCGTCACGGGCTGCTCAGCGGGTGTAGATGGCGTCGATCGCGGCGGCACGGGACTTCTCGACGATCCCTCGGCGGACCTTGAGCGTGGGCGTGAGCTCGTCGGACTCGATCGTGAAGTCGGAGGGGAGCAGGACGAAC
>DATHUU010000105.1:0-3281 GCA_035461925.1 Ilumatobacter sp. | reverse complement strand
CTTCGCCGGAGCCTTCCTGGCGGCGGCCTTCTTCTTCGCCGGAGCCTTCCTGGCGGCGGCCTTCTTCTTCGCCGGAGCCTTCCTGGCGGCGGCCTTCTTCTTCGCCGGAGCCTTCTTCGCGGCGGCCTTCTTCTTCGCCGGAGCCTTCTTCGCGGGAGCCTTCTTCGCGGGAGCCCGCTTCGCCGGGACAGCCGCACCGAGACCGGCCGCCTCCTGCAAGCGCTCCGCGAGCGCCTCGAGGCGGTCTTCGATCTCGTCGAACCGCTCCGAGAGGGCGGTCACCTGCTTCGCGACCTCCTTCTGGACCAGGTCGGTGATGTGCTCGGCGGTCTCCTTGCCCCGATCGAGGAGCGACTGGACCGTCTGCTCGGCGTCCTTGCGGCGGACCTCCCCTTCCTGGACGAGGTTCTTGACGAGCGCCTCTGCCTGCTTCCGCGACATCTCGGTGAACTGAACACCGGCGTCGAGGAACTTCTGGATCGTGGACTTGGCCATGTCGTCAGGCTACAGGCCGACCGGCGAGCAGGAGGTCGACGACGGACGCGAGGTCGACAGCGTCGATGGCGACCTCGACGTCGGCATCCGGCGCCGAGCCGACCGGGATCACGCCCGACCGCACGAACGCGAACGGGCAACCGATCGCCCGGGCGAACCGACCATCGGTGCTCGGGCGGTCACCCACGACCAGCGCACGGTCGGGACGGAAGTCAGGACCGCACCGCGCCGCGACCAGCCGCGCCATCGGCTCGTACGGCTTCCCGGCCACGACGGGCAGCGTGCCGGATGCCGTGGCGACGGCGGCGACCAGCGCGCCGGCTCCCGGTATCTGACCGGTGGGCGTCGGGAAGCTGGGGTCGTCGTTCGTGGCGACGAACCGAGCACCCCCCCGAATGGCGGCGTTCGCGGCCTGCAGCCGCCAGTAGTCGAAGTCGTGGTGCAGACCCACGATCACGACATCGGCTGGGCCATCCCTGACGACGGTCGCGCCGCGAGCTGCCACCGCTTCGACGAGTCCGACAGCACCGCAGACGAGCGCTGTCTCGCCCGGCTCGATCAGGGACGCACCCGCCTGCGCGCTGGTGACGACGTCCCCGGTGGCCGGCACGCCGATCGAGTCGAGGGCTGCCTCTTGGTCGGCGATGACCGACATCGAGTTGTTGGTCACGAACAGGAGGCGCCGCCCAGAGGCCCGCAACCGCGCGATCGCCGCGACCGCTCCGGGGATGGGCCGTCGTGCGAGCCAGACGACCCCATCGAGGTCGCAGAGGACGAAGCGCACGTCGTTCCAGCGGGGTTCCACGTGCGTCGTTGTAGCAGCTGCGGCGATCTGGCAGCCTGTGCGGGTGCCCCGCTTCGAACCGTTCCCCGCTCTCCGGTACGCCCCAGGCGTCGACTGGAGCAAGGTCATCGCGCCTCCGTACGACGTCCTGTCGGAGGCCGACCTCGACCGGCTGGGCAACACCGATCCGCACAACATCGTTCACGTCGACGTTCCCCGCGAGCGTGACGGGGCCGGTCGATACGAGGCCGCCGGTGCGCGCCTGCGGCAGTGGATCGCGGAAGGGGTGCTGATCCGCGACGACGAGCCGTCGTTCACGTTGTACCGGATGTCGTTCGTCGACGCGACCGGCCGCGACCGGCACATCGTCGGCGTCCTCGGCGCGCTCGAGGTCGTCGACGTAGGAGCCGGTGAGGTCCTGCCCCACGAGCGCACCACACCGAAGGCGTCGACCGACCGGCTCGACCTGACCCGAGCCACCAACGCCAACCTGTCGCCGGTCTGGGGGCTGTCGCTCGCCGAGGGCCTGACGAGCCTGCTCATCGAGCCCGGCGAGCCGATGGGCTCGGTCACCGTCGACGGCGTCACCCACTCGGTGGAACGGGTCACCGATGTGGCACGAGGTGCAGCGATCAGCGCGCTCGTGTGGTCCGACGACGTGCTCATCGCCGACGGTCATCACCGATACGGGATCGCTCGCGTCCACCGCGACGAGGTTCGTGCCGCGACGGGCTCCGACGAGACACCCGCCGAGCTCACGCTGGCGTTCGTGAGCGAGCTCGTCGCCGACCAGTTGAGCGTCGAGGCGATCCATCGCGTCTACCGCGACATCGATCGCGACGCGCTCGTGGCGGCCTTGACATCGGGGTTCGATCTCGAACCCGCCGGCCCGGTGAGCGCCTCGACGCTCGCCGAGATGGAGGCGCGCGGCTGCCTCTGCCTGCTCGACCGCGACGGCACGGGCACGTGGCTCGTACCGAGGCCCGGGGCGTTCGACGGCGTCCGGGCGCTCGACGGCGCGTGGCTCGAGCACGTCCTCGACGGATCGGGCGCGAGCGTGACCTACCAGCACGGTGTGGCGGAGTTGCGGGAGCTCATCGACACCGACGCATCGATCGTCGCGGCCGTCCTGATCCGCCCGGTGAGCGTCGCCGAGATCGAGCGCACCGCACGTGAGGGTCTGCTCATGCCTCCCAAGTCGACGTTCTTCACCCCCAAGCTCCGTACGGGCCTGGTCGTGCGCCCCCTCGACTGACTGCCATCCACTCGAGCGTCAGTCGTTGATGAAGGTCGGGGTCTTCCACGTCTGGTTCTCGTAGTGGAACCGGACGCTGTCGCCGGGCTGGTTCAGGTAGGCATCGATGCCGACGTACCAGCGTCCGCTGAACCAGAGACCGAGACATCCCCACACGTCCCCGGGTCCGTAGGTCTGTCCACGTTCGACGGTGTTCAGCCACGAGTACGCGCCTTCGTAGCAGGCTCGCCACGAGGCGTAGGTGTAGTCGAGGTTGTAGGCCGAGGAGTTGCGCGCGTTGACGGCCTGGTACTGGAAGGCGCTCGGATGAGCGGTGTCACGGACCTGCCCGAGGCCCCACGACTCGCCGTTGTCGCCGTTCGCCGACATGTACCAGTACGACTCCTTGATGATCTGGGCCCGGACGATGTCCTCATCGATGCCCCACTTGCAGGCCGCCCACTGGATGATCTCATCGGTCGTCCCGGTGAAGTCACCGTCGACGCGGGCGAACCCCGACCAGTCACCGGTCCGATAGCCGTTGGCGAATCCTCGCGTTGCGTTCTGCACGGCGTTCTCGGGTCGGATCTCGGGGGCGGGACGGACACGAGCGGCGCATTCGTCACCGGACGGCAGCTCAGCACCGACCGGCAGGGTCTCGAAGCGATCGCCCGACGGCGGCGGTGTCGTCGTCGGCGGTGTCGTCGTCGTCGGTGCCGTGCTCGGCGGTGTCGTGGTCGGCGAAACCGATCCGACCACGATCTCGGC
>DATHUU010000104.1:0-23147 GCA_035461925.1 Ilumatobacter sp. | reverse complement strand
AGCTGCTGCTGACGGTTGTTCCCGCTGACCCGCATGTTGCGGATCTTGGCGCGGTCGCTCATGAAGCGGCTGAGCAGGTCGACGTCCTTGTAGTCGACGTACTCCACCTTCTCGATCACGAGCGGGCTGGTCTTCTTCTTGTACTTGCGGGGGTTCTCCGGCTTGCGGGGGCCCCGGCTGGCTTTCTTGGCCATGTGGATTCAGGTCCTTTTCCTGGACGATCAGCTTCGGCGAGCTCGATCGGGATTCGTCAAACGGGTTGCGGGTGCCGAGCACCCGAGGAGGCGGGGGTACTCAGAAGGGCTCTTCGTCGCCGTAGACGGGGTCGGCCTGGCGGCTCCCGCCACCACCGCCACCACCACCGCTGCCGCCGGCGCTGCCG
The DNA here is from genome assembly GCA_035461925.1 of Ilumatobacter sp. Lineage (GTDB taxonomy): Bacteria > Actinomycetota > Acidimicrobiia > Acidimicrobiales > Ilumatobacteraceae > Ilumatobacter. Next base: position 22,765 of record DATHUU010000104.1, on the reverse strand, counting down.
CCGCTGCTGCCGGCACCGCCCGAGAAGCCACCGCCCTCGCCCGAGCGCTCGTTGCGCTCGACCTGGGCCTGCGCCCAGCGGAGCCCGGGGCCGACCTCGTCGGCGACGACCTCGACGACCGAGCGCTTCTCGCCGTCCTGGGTCTCCCAGGAGCGCTGCTCGAGTCGTCCGGTGACGATGACGCGGGTGCCCTTGGTGAGCGACGCCGCGACGTTCTCGCCGAGCGTGCCCCAGGCGACGACGTTGAAGAAGCTGACCTGCTCCTGCCATTCGCCGTTGACCTGGTAGCGCCGGTTGCACGCCAGCCCGAAGCTGGCGACACCCCGGCCGCCGGTCGTGTACCGGAGCTCCGGGTCGCGGGTGAGGTTCCCGATCAATGTGACGGTGCTGTCTGCCATGAGATGGCTCCCTTCGTGGTACGGCCGGTCAGGCCGTGACCGCCATGCCGCGGCGAGCCGCTTCGTGCTCGGGCAGGCGGATGAGCTTGTGGCGGACGATGTCGTCCGCGAGGCGGAGCTGACGCTCGAGCTCGTCGAGCGCACCGCCCTCGGCGAGGCACTCGACCACGAGGTAGTAGCCGGCTTCCTTCTTGTTGATCGGGTAGGCGAAGGCTCGCTTCCCCCACCAATCGGGCCTGCCGTGAACCGAACCCCCGGCCTTCGCGATCTCGTCCGTCACCATCTTGACGTAGGACTGGGCCTTGGGGTCGTCGACGTCACCGTCGACGATGACCATCAACTCGTAAGCACGCATCATGCGTGGTGCACTCCCTTCGGACTGCGATCGGTCCCGCAGGACCGACCTGAGGCCCCACCGTGCCGTGCGCGACGTGGTGGAGCAGGGTGAATATGACCCGGCGAGTGTACCGGCGCGTGATCGCACATGCTCACGAGCCAACCACAGGGGTGTCACGGTCGATGGACGCCACCACGAGCGTCGACTCGCGAGTCATGACGAGCTTCACCCGCACGAGCCGTCACAAGTCACCAACAACCCACCACGCGGATCGGTGCCGCAGCGGGTAGAAACGCCATTTGTGAACTCGCCGGTATCGGAACGTCGCTTCGCCCGCGGACGCCGATACCTCGCGTTCGTGCTCGAGCTGGTGAGCATCCACCGCACGCTGTTCGTCGTCGCCGTCGCCGGCGCCTTCGTGTTCGCGCTCTGCACGGTGGCGTCGAGCATCGCGATCCAGTGGGTCATCGACGAGGTCATCCTGCCCCGCTTCGACGAGGGCAGCGTCGCCACGTCGACCGTGGTCACCGGTTGCCTGCTGATCGTCGGGATCGGCGTCCTGCGCGCCGCCGGCGTCGTGGTCCGGCGATCGTTCGCCGGGATGGCCCAGTGGCGCGTCGCCGAGACCCTCGCCAACCGGGTGTCGGCCCGGCTCGTGCGCCAGCCCGTGAGCTGGCACCGCCGGCAGAGCGACGGACAGCTGGTCGCCCGGGCCGGCGTCGACGTCGACACCTCGATCGCCGCGATGGCACCGATCCCGTTCGCCACCAGCACGGTGCTGATGGTCGTCGTCGCCGCGATCTGGCTGCTCGTCACCGACCTCGTGATGGGCGCGGTGGCCGTCGCCGTGTTCCCGATCCTGATCGTGGTCAACGTGATGTACCAGCATCGCGTCGACCGCCACTTCGACGACGCCCAGCAAGCGCTCGGTGACTTCTCCGGTGCCGTCCACGAGAGCTTCGAAGCCGTCCAGCTCGTGAAGGCCTACGGTGCCGGTCAGCGCGAGACCGACCGGCTCTCGACGATGGCCGGCCGCATCCGCGACGCCCGCGTCCACGCCGTGCACCTCCGGGGCGCGTTCGAGGCGGTCCTCGACACGATCCCGTCGATCACCAACATCGGCATCGTCGTGCTCGGAGCGGCACGGGTGCGCTCCGGTGACGTGTCGGTCGGCGAGCTCTCCGGCTTCATCTACATGTTCACCCTGCTCGTGTTCCCGCTGCGGATCATCGGCTACGCGCTCTCCGAGCTCCCCCACTCCTACGCCGGCTACCACCGCGTCAAGGCCACGATCGACGAACCGCTCGACCGCGACCCGGTCACCACGCTCGCGACGGCCACCGGCCCATACGCCGTCGAGCTGCGAGACGTGTCGTTCACGTATCCCGGCGAGACGGTGCCGGTCGTCGACCAGGCCGACGTCCGGATCCCCTACGCATCCGTGACCGCGATCGTCGGAGCCACCGGTGCCGGCAAGACGACGCTGATCGACCTCGTCGCCGGGCTCCTGCCCGCCACGAGCGGCCGCGTGGCGCTGGCCCCGGGCGAACGGGCGATCGTGTTCCAGGAGGCGTTCCTGTTCGGTGGCTCCGTGCGCGACAACCTCGTCGTGGGTCTCGACCCGGACGATCCACGCACCAGCGACGAGCGGGTCTGGGAAGCGCTCGGCTGGGCGTGCGCCGACGACTTCGTTCGCGCGCTCCCCGACGGTCTCGACACCGCCGTCGGCGAGCGCGGCGTGACGCTCTCGGGCGGCCAGCGCCAACGGATCGCGCTCGCACGCGCGCTGATCCGACGACCGTCGTTGCTCCTCCTCGACGACACGACCTCCGCGCTCGACCCGGCCACCGAGCTCGCCGTCCTCGGCAACCTCCGCCGCGCGCTCGCCGACACCACCGTCGTAATGGTCGCCTCCCGGCCCTCCACCGTCGCGCTCGCCGACGACGTCCTGTTCGTCGACCGGGGCCGCATCGTCGACCACGGCACGCACGACCGCCTGATGCGCGACGTCTGACCCTATCGCGAACTGATCGAGTCGTTGCAGGCCGACCGCGCCGCGCCAGCTGTCGCGCACGGTGTCAGACACCTTGCGCGACAGGGTACGCGCCAGAGCGACGGAGCCGAGCCGTGAGCGACCACGCGATGACGGAGCCGATCGGGCGGTTCTCGGCGACGTCGACGATCGGGCGCGGGCTCGAGGAGGCACCCGTCCTGCGCCAAGGCCTCGGGTTGACGTGGCTCCTGGCCGCCGTCGGCGCCGGTGGGCGCGTGGTCGTACCGATCGTCATCCAGCAGGCGGTCGACCGCGGGATCAGCGACGGCGTCGTCCGGCTGGGCTTCATCGCGTGGTGCGCGGCGATCGGCCTCGCGGCGCAGCTCGTCGCCGCCCTCTGCCAACGCACGGCGATCGTCCGGCTCGGAGTCCGCAGCGAACAGGCCCTGAACGACTTGCGCACGCGCCTCATCGCGCACATCCATCGGATCAGCCTCGCCGATCACAACGACGAGCGGCGTGGCGCGCTGGTCGCCCGGGTCACGAGCGACATCGAGACCCTCGCCGAGTTCTTCCGGTGGGGCGGGCTGGCGCTGCTCATCAACGGCACGTTGATGGTGATCGTCGCCGCGGTGATGTTGGCGTACAACTGGCTGCTCGCCCTCATCGCGATCGGCATCTCGATCCCGTTGTTCTTCGTGCTCCGTTACGTGCAGCGGCATCTGGTGACGGCGTACGACCGGGCACGACGCAAGGTCGGCGACATGCTCGCATCGGTGAGCGAGCTGGTCACCGGTGCCGAGACCATCCGGGCGTACGGGGCGGGTGAGATGTTCGAGGTCAGGAACCAGGAGGCCGTGAAGGCCCGCTCCGACGCGCAGATCCGCGGCAACATCATCGGCGCCTTCCTCTTCCCGCTCGGCGAGGTCTTCTCGGTGATCACGATCGCGACGATCGTCGCCGTCGGCGTCGGCATCGGCCCGGAGGGCGGGATGACAGCAGGCGCGCTGATCGGGTTCGTGTTCCTGACCTACCGCTTCCTCGAGCCGATCGCCGAGTTCACCGAGGTCCTCGACCAGACCCAGACCGCCGTCGCGGGGCTGCGCCGGGTGCTGACCGTGCTCGACATCCCGGTCGGGCCGCCACCGCCCGAGCACCCTCGCCCGCTCCCGCCCGGCCGGCTCGACATCGACATCGACGACGTCACCTTCGCCTACCAGACCCGCGGCATCCGTTCCACCGTCGACGACGTCGTGCTCGACCGCATCACGGCGCACATCCCGGCCGGCCAGCAGGTCGCGATGGTCGGCGCGACCGGGTCGGGCAAGACGACGCTCGGCCGGCTGATCGCCCGCCTGGCCGATCCGCTCGCCGGCGAGATCCGGGTGGGTGGCGTGTCCCTCACCCAGGTCGCCGACGACGACCTGCGCGGTCGTCTCGTGGTCGTCGCGCAGGAGCCGTTCCTCTTCGACGACACGATCGCCGCCAACGTCGTGTTCGCGCGGCCGGGCACCGACCGCGCCCGAGTCGAGCAGCTCGTCGACGAGCTCGACATCCGGGACTGGGTCGACTCCCTCCCGGACGGTCTCGACACCCGCGTCGGCGAGCGCGGGGACGCGCTGTCGGCCGGCGAACGCCAGCTCGTCGCACTGCTGCGCGCCGGCGTCGCCGATCCGGACGTCCTCATCCTCGACGAGGCCACGTCCTCGGTCGACGCGCTGACCGAAGTGCGTACGTCACGAGCCCTGTCGCACCTCGCCGAAGGCCGCACGACGATCGCGATCGCGCACCGCTTGTCGACGGCGGCTCGCGCCGACCGCGTGCTCGTGCTCGACCACGGGGTGCTCATGGAGGACGGCCACCACGACGACCTCGTGCGGTCCGGTGGCACCTACGCGCGTCTGTACGACGCCTGGCTCGCTGCCACGACGACCTGACGCCACCCGCACCCCTCGAACCGATCTGTTTCGTCGTCGCGGGTCCCGGGTACGCGAACGGCTCACACCGATCCTGAAGGACAGGGAGCGACACCATGGCCGACCCGTACGTGATCACGTCACCGTGCATCGACACGAAGGACAAGGCATGTGTGGAGGTGTGTCCGGTGCAGTGCATCTACGAGCTCCGCGACGGCCAGCTCGTGTCGGAGTTCCCGGACGGTGAGGTCGCCAACACCCACACGCCGCACCCCGATCTGCAGCACCTGCACGGCGACTCGATGCTCTACATCAACCCCGACGAGTGCACGGCGTGCGACGCCTGCATGCCGGTCTGCCCGGTCGACGCCATCTTCCCGGGCGATCAGGTGCCGGACGACCAGGCGGAGTTCATCGACGTCAACCGGTTCGTGTTCGCCGAGGCCAGCGCCGCCTGAGCGCGACCGCGCCGATCACGGCTCGAGCCGGGCGAGGAGCAACACCGACCCGTGTTCCCTCGCGAGACGGCGTGCCTCCGCTTCCAGAGCGGGGGCGGACGCGCCCGTACCGAACGCCCGATCGGCGAGCGCACGGAGGCGGAGCGTCTCGGGCAACCACCACACCTCCCCCCGCGTCCGAGCGTCTGCGTCGGCGCGCTCGAGCAGAGCGACCGCACGGCCGTCGCCCGATTCGAGCATCGTCGCGGCGACGCACGTGCGCAGCATCGCCCCGAGCACCCGGTCGGGCCCGGCGTCGTAGTCGGCCAAGGCCGCGAGCGCGTCATCGATCCCGGCCGGATCCCCCGTGCGGGCGCGCGCCCATCCGATCAACAGCCGAGCCGCGAGGGCCTCGATCGACCGATCGAGCAGCTCCGGCGAGAGCGTCATCCGCGCGACCGGCTCGGGTTCGTCGAGCACCGCCCGGATGAAGGCGACGTTGAACGCCAGCGGAACCGCCGCCGACCGGTCGACGCGTGCCCGCTCCCCCATCCAGCGCGGTGCATACCGCTCGACGAGGTCGAGCGCGGTCTCCCGATCCCCAGCGAGCGCGTGCGCGATCGCGGCGATCACCGGCGCGGCGGGCAGCGGCACCGAGCTCGGTCGGGTCAGCGTGGGCACCTCGGCTGCCGCGACACTCGAATTCGATCCGTCTGGACTCGATCCGCCTGGAGTCGGGCCATCGTCGGATGCCGTTCCGGTGGCCATCGCGGCGAGCACCGTGGCATCGAGCGCCTTGCGCAACTCCGACACGGCCTGGGGAATCCTCCCGCGGAGCAGGTCCGCCGAACCGATCATGTAGTTCGTGAGCGCGATCGCGTAGGCGTCGTCGGTCCGCGCCGCCAGCTCGCGAGCTTGCGCGGTTCGCTCGTCCGTCTCGTCGAGGCAGTCCACCTCGTCGATGTCACCCCAGTTCAAGAACAGCGCCAACGCGCGCACCGCATCGCTCCCGATCCGCTCGGCGAGCGCTGCCACTCGCGCTTCGACGCCACCGCTCGACTGGCTGCCGCTCGACCGGGTGTCGGTCGGCTCGATGCTCTCGCGGAGGTAGCTGACCCCTGCGAGCGCGTGCAGCGCGTCGAGCTCGATCCGCGCGACCTCGTCGTCCCGGGGGAGCCCACCGACGACCGCGAGCGCCTGCTCGGCGTACGACTCGGCGGAGTCGAAGGCCCGCCGCCATCTCGCGACGTCCGCGGCGCGGACCGCGGCGGCGGCCACCACGCGACGATCCGCGACCGGGAGCGAGCCGAGGCGGTGATGGGCGATCGGCTCGGCGACATCGGGCGACGTCCCGTGCAGTCCGGTGAGCGCCTCCGCGACCCGATGGTGCAGCCTGGCTCGGCGCAGCGGGGAGATCTCCGCGAGCACGGCCTCCCTCACCAGCGCGTGGGAGAAGCGCCACGACTCCTGCACCAGCGACTCCTGCACCAGCGACTCCTGCACCGGCGAGTCCTGCACCGGCGGCTCCTGGACCGGCGACTCATGCACGAGCAGCTGTGTCACGCACGCCACATCGAGCGCGTCGAGACACGAATCCGGATCGCGATCGCTCGCGGCCATCACCGTGGCGAGGTCGAAGCGCTCGCCGACGACGGCCGCGACCTCGATCTCCGCACGGGTGTTCGGCGGCAGCGGCGCGAGCCGACGACGGACGACGTCTCTGATCGCGTCCGGAACGGCATCGACGTCGACGGCCCCTCGCTCGTCGAACAGTCGCCCGAGCTCGGCGACGAACAACGGGTTCCCGGCGGCGCGCAGATGGACGCGTTCCACCACCTCCGCGGGAGGCGCGGCGCCGATGACGCGCTCCAGCAGTGACTCGACACCCTCCCGGTCGAGCGGTGACATGGCGACCCGATCGACCGTCGTCGCCCGAGCGAACGCACCGAGCGACTCGCCGAGCAGCGAGTCGGGCACGGTCTCGACCGGTCGGTGCGCGGCCAGGACGAGGACCCTGCGGGAGCCGAGTCGCTCCAGGACGAGACGGAGCAGGTCGAGCGTGGGCTGATCGCCCCAGTGCAGGTCGTCGAGCCACAGCACCCACCGATCGCCCGCTTGCTCGTCGATGAACTCGACGAACAGGTCGGCCAGCTCCACGGGAGCCAGCGTGCGCTCCGACGGTTCGCCGAGGACCACCAGTCGGTGGAGCAGGTCGGACCCGGGTTCGGCCAGCCGGAACATGTCACGTACCAGCTCGATGCACGGCCACAAGGAGGGAGCGAGGCCGGCCTCCACACACCGACCGGTCGCGGTGTGCCAGCCACGCGCCTCCGCCTCGGCCTGGAGGGCGCGGCAGATCGTCGACTTGCCGATGCCCGGTTCGCCCACCACGATCGCCAGACGAGTTCCCTCGGCCTCGACGGCGTCGAGCGAGCCGACGAGTTGCGACCACTCCGAGCGGCGGCCGATCAGCTCCGGCCCTCGGTGCTCGGACCGGTCGGCCGCAGAAGGCGGACGTGGTTCGACACGTTCCATCGGGACGAGGTCGGGCACCAGCATCAGATCGGCGTCCTGGTCGAGGATCCGGCGCTCCAACGCCTGCAGCTCCGGGCCGGGATCGAGCCCGAGCTCCTCGGCGAGCACCTCTCGGGCCGAGGCCAGCGCGCGGAGGGCTTCCGACTGGCGGCTCGATCGGTACAGGGCGAGAGCGAGCTGCGCCCATCGCCGCTCGCGCAGGGGTTGCTCCTCGACGGCGGCCTGGAGCTGCGCGACCACCTCGTGGTGCCGACCGAGCGCCAGCAACGCCTCGAACCGATCCTCGACCGCGCCGGCACGAGCATCCTCCAGTCGCGCGGCGATCGGGGCCACCACCTCGGGCGGACCGATGCCGGAAAGCGGCTCGCCGGTCCAGAGCGCGAGCGCCTGGTCGTACTGTTCGACCGCCGTCGCCGGATCGCCGGCCAGGTGCGCAGACCGCGCCACATCGACGAGGCCGGCGAACCGCGAGTGATCGACCTGCTCCGGCACCAGGGCGAGCCGGTAGCCGGCCGCCTCCGACACGAGGACTTCGGCGGGTGCACCGGCCGGCCGTCCCGGCTCGATCGCCCTGCGGAGACGTGACACGTAGCTCTGGAGCGTGCCGACCGGCGTCCGCGGCGGGTCGTCGCCCCAGATCCGGTCGATCAGACGCTCGACCGACACCACGCGATCGGCTTCGAGTGCGAGATGGGCGATCACCGCCCGCTGCTGGGGGCCACCGAGGTCGACGGGCGTGCCGTCACGGCGCACCTCGACGCGACCGAGCACGTGGACCGTCAGCACGGCCGTGGTCTACCACGCACGGACGAGACGTCGACGGATCGGCGGGCCCGGCCGCACCGGCCCGCACCGCCCGCGCCGCACCGGCCCGAGCCACACCAGGACGGTGCGGCTCGGGCCGCTCAGCCGTGGGCCAGCATCTGGAGCTGGATCTCGTCGAGCACCGTCTGGTCCGCCATCGGCATCGTGTCCGCCGTGGCCGAGCGACGCATCACGTCGAACGCCCGGTGGACGTGGGACCGCCCGATCATGGGTGAGTGGCATCCGACGAGCACGCTCGGGTTCAGGCGAGCGACGCGATCGACCGAGGCCTGGAACCGGTCGGGGTCCGCGATCTCGATCCACGGCGAGACCCAGCGGTTGAACGTCGCCATCCCGGTGTCGAACATCTCGTCGGGCAGCTCGGCGATGTCCCGGATCGGGGTGAGCATCGGCGCGCCGAACGAGTCCGACGTCCAGTACACGCCGGTGACGGTGTCGAGCAGCCCTCGCGTCGTCGGCGAGTCGTACACCGGCGGGCGGATCGCGAGCAGTCGCCGGTCACCGGCGTCGAACGACTCGCCGTCGGTGATCCAACGCTGCCGCATGGGTGAGACCTCGAGGGTGGCACCCATCCGCTCCTGCATGAACCAGTTGATGACGAGCGTCGCGTTCGGAGCCAGGTCCATGAGCGCGTTGACGTTGCCGGTGTGGTCGACGTCGTCGTGGCTGATGAACACCCAGCGGATGTCCTCGGGCTCGACGATCGAGAACACGTCGGAGAGGAACTGGTCCCGGTTCTCGGCGACGCCGGTGTCGACGACGACCGGTTCGACGCCGCGGATCACCATGGCGTTGAGGGGGACCAGCACGGGTGCGTGCCCTTCGCCGGAGTGGTCGTGGACGAGGTAGGTCTCGGGAGCGATCTTGGTCGGCTCCAGGTGGGTCTTGACGAGTGTGGGTTGCATGACCCACACCGTGCGCCCCGCCGCTTGGCGTCGGCTTGACGATCACTGACCAAGCGCGCGGGGCGTCATGCCGGATGACCGAACGTCGCTGCAAGCGGGCGCCAAGCCGTTGCCAAGTGAGCGCCGCCAGGGTGGCGACATCCCGCCCGATCGGACGGGTCCAACGAACAGAAAGCGACATCGACATGATCCCCACCACCACCCTGCGCCTCGCTGCCGGCCTCACCCTCGCCGGCGCACTCGTACCGGCCGGCATGGCCATCGCCCATCGGGACGGCGGCACCGGCCTGACGGGCCCCCAGCGCACCGTCATCCGTGACGCGACCCGTCAGTTCCGGGACGTCGACGCGGCGATCGCGGCCGGCTACCTGCCCACCGAAGAGTGCGCCGCGCTGCCCGACGGATCGGCCGGCATGGGCTACCACTACGTGAACCCGACGTTGGCCGCCGATGCCTTCATCGATCCGACGATGCCGGAGATCCTCGTCTACGTCGAGGACGAGCAGGGCTCACTCGAGCTCGGGGCCGTCGAGTACTTCGCGGCCGACGCCGACCAGGATCTCTCCACCGCGGACGACCGCCCGACGCTCATGGGTCACCCGTTCGACGGGCCGATGGCCGGCCACGAGCCCGGCATGCCGGTGCACTACGACCTCCACGTCTGGCTCTACGAGCGCAACCCCGCCGGCGAGCTCAGCGCCTGGAACCCGGACGTCAGCTGTGACTGATCCGTCGTCGGGCACGCCCGGAACGGGGACCTCCGACGTCAGGTCGAGGGTCGTCCCGGTCCGGGCGCGCCACCGGACGATCGCCCGACGCGGGGAGTCGCTGGTCGTCGTCGTCGCCCATCCCGACGACGAGACCTTCGGATGTGGCTCCCTGATCGCCGCCGCGGCCGAGGAAGGCGCCGTCGTCACCGTGATCTGTGCGACCGCCGGAGAGCTCGGCGAGAGCACGATGCCGGTCACCCGACACGAGCTCGGCCGGATCCGGTCGCGCGAGCTCCATGCCGCGGCGGCGGTGCTCGGTGTCGCACGAGTCGTCCGGCTCGGATACGGCGATTCGGGCTTCGACGGTCCGGTACCGACGGGCTCGTTGTGCGCGGCGCCGGTCACCGACGTCGCGCACCGGCTCGTCGGGGAGCTCGACGCCGTCCGCCCCGACGTCGTGGTGATGCTCGACGGGAGCGACGGACACCGCGACCACCTCGCCATCCACGGCGCGGCATCACTCGCCGTCGACCAGTGGAGCGCGTGCACGGGCCACCCGACCCGCGTGTACGAGCACGTCCTCCTGCGCTCGTCGATGCAGGAGTGGCTGTCGGCGCGGCGATCGGATGCCGACGGCGACCCGTACGCAGCGGTGCCCGACATCGGCCGCCCCGACGACGACGTCACCGACGTTGTCGAGACCGGCCACGTCCTCGACCGGCGGGAACAGGCGATCGCGATGCACGCGTCGCAGAGGTCGCCGTTCGCCGGGCTCGACCCAGACCTCTGCCGGCGGTTCCTCACCGCCGATCACCTCGTCCGACTCCGCTGACGGACTCGCCGTCGCCGGCTCGCCCGACCGCAGCGCGATCCGTCAGCGGTCGCAGGAGATCTCGGTCAAGTCGAGCACGCTGCCCGGTCCGATACCCAGATCCGCGAGGTCGCCCTGCGTGGTCTCGATCGCGATCAGGAAGTCGTCGGGCGTGCGGTAGAGGCCGCACGGGTCCTCGGTGCACGGATCCATGTCGAACGCGTCGAGGTAGGTCCCACCGATGCCGAAGAAGGCGATCGACAGGGGGAGCAGGGTGTTCTTCATCCAAAAGTTCCCACTGTGCAACGTCGGGTAGACGAACGCCATCCCGTCCGCGTCGCCGAGACCGGTCACGGACATCAGCCCCCGTCTGCGGCGGTCGCCGGTGTCCGCGAGCCAGAGACACAGCTCGCACACGGTGCCGTCAGGCTCGGTGACCGTCGCCCGCACCCGCTCGAACCCCTCGGGCGTGACGGTGTCGGACGTGGCATCGGTCGTCGGTGCTGGGCTCGACGGTGGAATCGACGGTGCTGGTGCGACCGTCGTGGTCATGGGCACGGCGTCCGACTCCCCACTGCACGCCCCGATCGTCAGCGACGCGAGCAGGACGGGGACCAGGGAACGCCGCACCGACCGCAGCCTAGGAGCCGCCCGGCCACGAGGTCGTCGCGGCCTTCGACCTACGGTGTCGTCATGACCACGAGCGGGACCTGCGAGTCGTGCGGCGTCGATGACGAGCAGCTCACCCCGGTGCGGCGCAAGTACCTCGCTGCCCCGGACGGCAGCCGCGCCGAGCGGATCCTCGACGAGGTCGAGCGCTGGTGCATCGCCTGCCTCACCAGCTATCCCCACGAACCCGCCGACTGAGCTCGCGACCTGGTCGAGCTGGACGTCAATCGAGCAGGTGGGTGCGGAGGGTCGCGATCGTGTCGGTGGTGACCCGGGCCTCCTCGACGAGGTAGCGCTCGGCACCGCCGTAGCGGACGTCGAGCACGTGGAGCACGTCGCCCATCATCGAGCGCGGAGCACCGAATGCGCCCGCCGCCGCTTCGGGTGCGACCCCGAACTCGATCATCCGCCGGAACCCGTGGGAGTCCTCCCGCGGACCCGAGAACTGATCGGTGAGCTGGAAGTCGTCGAGGACGGTGTCGCGGTCGACGCCGAGCACCTCCAGCAGGAGCGCGGCGACCAGGCCGGTCCGGTCCTTCCCGGCCGTGCAGTGGAACGCGACCGGCCGACCGGCCGTGCCCGCGATCACCTCGAACACCTGACCGATCTCGTCCGCGGCGTGTTCGAGCAAGCCGAGGTTCATGTCGCGCATGAACGCGACCCCGTGATCGTGCTCGACGAGCGCTGCGAAGTCGGGCCGGCCGCGCCGGGCCATGAACGACCCCATGATCGGGATGTGGAGCGACTCGACCGGGTCCGGGGCACGGTCGCGTTCGTCACCGTTGCGGAGATCGACGACGGTGTCGACCCCGAGGGTGGCGAAGCGGTCGAGGTCGTCGGCCGTCATCCGGTCGAGCGATCCGGCCCGGAAGACGTGACCCCACCGGGTCGCGCCACCGAGCCGGGAGTCGTAGCCGCCGAGGTCGCGGAAGTTGTGGGCGCCCTCGAAGTCGATGCAGCGCTGGATGTCCGTGGGGGGAACGGTCATGGCGAGCAGTCTGGGAGTGCCGTGACCGATCGACCACCTCGCCGGTCGCCGCCGACGAACGCTCGAGATCGTGGGGAGGGTTCAGGCGCGCAGGTCGACGACGCTGCGACCGCGTGCCTTCCCGGCGAGGATGTCGGTGAGGACCCCGTCGAGGTCGTCGAGTGTGACGTCGTGCCCGATCGCGGCGAGGTTCGACGGCTTCAGGTCCGCGCCGATCCGGATCCACGCCTCACGGCGGCGATCCATCGGCATCTCGACCGAGTCGATCCCGAGCAGGTTCACGCCGCGGAGGATGAACGGCAGCACCGTGGTCGGGAGGCCCGGACCGCCCGTCAGCCCACTTGCCGCGACCGAGCCGCCGTAGTGGATCTTCTTGAGCACGTTGGCGAGCGTGATCCCGCCGACGCAGTCGACGGCGCCGGCCCAGACGGTCGACTCGAGTGGGCGCCTGCCCTCCTCGGAGAGCTCGGCGCGATCGATGACCGAGCTCGCACCCAGGTCGGTCAGCCACGCGGCGGCATCGGGTTTGCCGGTGCTGGCGACGACGTCGTACCCGAGGTTGGCGAGGATGTCGACGGCGGTCGAACCGACCCCGCCGGTCGCTCCGGTGACGAGCACCGGCCCCGAGTCGGGCGTGATGCCGTGCTCCTGGAGCGCCATCACCGACAGCGCAGCGGTGAACCCGGCGGTACCGACGACCATCGCGTCGCGAGTGCTCATCCCGGCGGGGACGGCGACCAGTAGGTCGGTGGGGACCCGGGCGTACTGGGCGAAGCCGCCGTGGCGGGCGACGCCGATCGGTCCACCGTGTGCCAGCACCTCGGTGCCGGCGGGGATGCCGGGCGCGTCCTCGACGAGGATGCCGGCGAGGTCGACGCCGGGCACGATCGGCGAGATGCGGGCCACCTTGCCGGTCGGCGTCGCGGCGAGGGCGTCCTTGTAGTTGACGCTCGACCAGTGGACCTCGACGAGGACGCCGTCGGCGGGCAGCTCGTCGGCCGACATCGTGACGACGCCTCGGTCGACCACCGCGTCGACCACCTCCGTGTCGGTGACGGCCCGGAACGCGCGGAAGTCCTCGATGCTCATGGAGCGGACCCTACGCGGTGGGCACCGCGACCGCCGTCAGCGGTGGAAGGTGTCGGGGATGACGAGGTCGTCGCGGGACAGCTCGCCGATGGAGGACTTGCCCAGACCCATCAGGTTGGAGTCGATGCCCATCCGCAACACGTCGAGGACGTTCTCGACGCCCGCTTGACCGTTGGCGGCGAGCCCCCACAGGTAGGCACGCCCGATCATCACCGCCTTGGCGCCGAGCGCGAGCGCCTTCACGACATCGCTCCCCCGCCGGACACCGCCGTCCATCACGATCTCGATCTCGCCGCCGACCGCGTCGACGATGCCGGCGAGCACGCGGATCGGCGCCGGCGTCCCGTCGAGGTTGTTGCCGCCGTGGTTCGACACCGAGATCGTCGTGGCACCGGCGTCGACGGCCCGCTTCGCCTCCTCGATCCGCATGATGCCCTTCACCATGAACGGGCCACCCCACTGCTCCCGCAGCCAGGCGACGTCGTCCCACGAGGGCGGCGGGGTCCCCATCCACGTCCCGTAGGCGTCGAAGAACCCTGGGACGGGCTCTCCACCGGTCGGGAAGTTCGGCACGCCGAGCGCCGGGATCTGCCCGGTGCGGAGCCACTCGAGCAACCAGAGCGGCTTCACCGCCACCTCGGGCGCGTGCTTCAGCATCGTCCGCAGGCTCATGTCCTGGGGGATGTCGGGGCTGCCCCAGTCGCGGCTGTGCACGAACGACCAGTCGAGGGTGAGGATCAACCCGCACGCCCCGGCCGTCCTGGCTCGCTCCATCCGGGCGACCATCGAGTCGCGGTCACCCGCCCAGTAGATCTGGAAGAACGTCTGCGGGTTCGCGGCGGCGACCTCCTCGATCGGCTTGCTCGCGAACGAGCTGAGCCCCATCACGACGCCGCGGGCGGCGCTGGCCCGGGCGACCGCGACCTCACCGTCGGGGTGCACGGCCTGCACACCGGTCGGCGAGATGATGACCGGCATCGACATCGGCTGGCCCATCACCTCGGTCGCCATGTCGCGCGTCGGCGGCTGGCCGGCGGTGATCGGCTTGACCTGGAGCTCGGTGAACGCGGCGAGGTTGTCGTCCATCGTCTGGCCGCGCTCGGTGCCCGCGACGAGCGCCCCGTAGACCGATTTCGGGAGGAACCGCTTCGCCCGCCGCTGCGCCACCGCCACCGACTCGAACCACTCGTTCGCCATGGCGGGCAGCGTACGGGAGCCATCCGGGGAACGTTCAGTCCGCACCTGACACGCTCGACGCGACGTGGCAGGAGTGCACGCCACGTAAGGTCGCGGTCATGAGCTCACTCCCACCTCCGACGCCACGTCAGACGGAAGGGCAGGCGACGCCGACCACCCGACCGCTCGGGAAGCGGAGGTCGGCCGGATTGGTCATCCTGCTCACGATCGTGACCTGCGGGGTGTGGGCGGTCGTGTGGGCGTACCAGAACGGTGACGAGCTGCAGCGCTTCTCCGGCAAAGGTGCCGGTGGCGTGGTCCACCTGGTCGTGACGATCCTCCTCTCGCCGGTGACGATGTTCCTGCTCGCCGGCGAGGTCGAGCAGCTCTACCGCGACGACCAACGCGAACCCCCGATCACGGCCATCTGGGGCCTGTGGTTCCTCCTCCCGATCATCGGCAACCTGATCTGGTACCTCCGCATCCAGGACTCGATCAACGAGTACTGGACCGCGCACGGCCAGTCGAACGACCCCGGTCTCTGACGGCGATGGTCGGACGCCCGGCACACCGCTCACACCGGGTGACCGGGTGCCTGGCGGTGCTCGTCGCCGGGCTCTCGCTCGCGACCGGGTGCGACCGAGCCACGTCGGAGGAGCCACCACCGGCGGACAGCTCGCCGGAGCCCGGTGCCGACACCTATATTGCTGCGATCGCCAGCGTGATCGAGGGTCCGGACGCACCACCCGCCGAGGCGCCCGATCCGCTCCCGGTCGTGTACGTCGTACCGATCGACGGGGCGATGGGCATCGACGTCCAGGCCTCCGTGATCGACTCGTTCTCCGCGACCCACGACGTCCGATTCGTCGACGAGCTCAGCGCCGCCGTCGATGCCGGCACCCCCGGGCAGCCACCGCGCGACGACGCGATCGTTCTCAGCGTCGGCACGGTCGACCCCACACCGCCGCACCTCCTCCGTATCGAGCAGTACCACTCCGACATCGACATCGATGCGACGTTGCTCACCCTCGCATTCTTGGTCGACCAGTGGGTCGTGCTCACGGCGGAACCCGTTCCCGCCGAGGCGCTGACCGATGTCGGCTGACCTGCGCCGACCGAGTACGTGGTGGGCCTCGGTCCTGCACGTCATGCTCGGCCCGGGACGACAGCCACGGCTGACGATCACCCACTGCTTCCACAGCGCCGCCGAAGCGTTCTTCACCGTCTCGCTGGCCGGGTCGATCTTCTTCAGCGTGTCGCCCGACGCCGCCCGACCACGGGTGCTGCTGTTCCTCGTGCTCGCGCTCGGACCGTTCCTCGTGATGTCGCCGCTGATCGGCCCGGTCGTCGATCGGGTGCGCGGTGGACTCGCCACGACCATGATCGCGACCTTCGTGGTCCGGGGGGTGCTGGCGATCCTGGTCGCCGCGAACCTCCGCACCCTGCTGCTGTTCCCGCTCGTGTTCGGTGTGCTGGTGGTCGCGAAGACCTACACCGTGTCGCGCAACGCGCTGGTCCCGTCGATCGCGGACAGCGCCGACGACCTCGTCGACTTCAACAGCCGCCTGTCGCGCACCGCCACGATCGCCGGGGCGTTGGCAGCAGCACTCGCGATCGCGGTGTTCAGAGCGACGTCCGCGGAGACGACCCTGTGGGTCGCATCGGGCATCTACGCAGTCGGCGCCGTCGCCGCGTGGCGCGTGCGGGCAGTGTCGCGTCCGATCGAGTCCGTCGACGTCGACGCCGTCGTCGAGCTCGTGCGACCCGACGTCCGCGGCGCGGTCGGCGACATGATGGCCCTGCGCGCCGCGGTCGGGTTCGCCGTCTTCCAGTTCGGCTTCTCGCTGCGCGCCGAGGGGGAGCCGGCATGGGTGCTCGGTCTCGTGATCGCCGCCAACGGGCTCGGCGGGTTCGTCGGCACGATCGTCAGCCCGGTGCTCCGACGCCACATGACGGAGCGATGGATGTTCACCGCGGCCCTCCTCGCTGCAGCGACCGGGATGACGATCTGCGGCCTCACGTATCGGCGAGAGACGCTGATCGGTGCCGTCCTGGTCCTCGGTCTGTCCGCCAGCGTCGGGCGGCGAGCACTGGACGCCACGATCCAGCAGCAGGCACCCCACGCCCGTCGGGGTCAGGTGTACGCCGGGATCGAGACGCGGCTCGAACTGGCATGGGTCGTAGCGGCCTGTCTCGCCGTCGCGCTGCGCGTCGAGACGTGGATCGGCATCTTGTCACTCGCCGCGTTCCTCGTCGTCGTCGCGATCGTGCACGTACGCCGCCACGCCGGCCTGAACGTGCTCCGCCCGGTCGCCGCCGTGCCGCTCGCCGATCGCCTCCTCATGCGCGCCGAGACGCTCGCCGACCACGGCTACCTCGACGAGGCGGTCGTGATCGCACGACTCGCGTCGACCGCCGCCGACGCGGACGACGCATGGTCGGGGGCGTCGGAGTCGGAGGTGCGTGACGAGATCGAACGGGTCAGACGACGCGCCGTTCGCGGGCGGTCAGAGACCGGGTGCCCCGCGGAGCCACGCGTTCCCGACGGCGACGTCGCGGAGGTGGTGGACGGGGTCGTGGATGAAGTAGCGCCCGAACGAGTCGATCGTGAAGCGTGATCCGTCGCTGCGGTTGCCGGTGCGGTCGTAGTCGTCGGGGGTGACCATGTCGAACCGCGCCGCGCACGCTGCACCGGCGGCGAGGAGCTCGTCGGCGACGATCGCCGGATCCTGCAGTTCGTACCGCTGCGCGACGGCGGCGGCGTCCTGGTCCCAATTCGGGAAGTCGGGGTCGTCGGTCTCGAGCATCAGTCGGAGCCGCTCGTCGAAGATCCGGAACACGTCGCGGACGTGGCACCCGTACTCGAGCGCCGACCAGCGGGACTCGGTCGGCCGTCGGGTGGCATCGGGTGCGGCGAGCAGCTCGGGCCACGCCGCGGCGTTGTCACGGACGAGATCACCCAGGCGCGCGATGTCGATCGTCGTGGCATCGAACCGGCAGTCGGGGCACGGACGCTCCAACACCCAGGTCCAGTTCTTGTCGTCCGGCACGATCCCCATGGCGACGAACGTAGCGACTCCGCGGAGATCCCGTCCGGCGAGTTCTCCGCTCAGACCGGGATGACCCGGAGGAGGTGGTGCCAACGGCACTCGGGGCAGGCCTCGACGACGTAGGCGGTCTGCTCGCCGGCGCTGTTCCGGAGCTGGCGCATCTCCTTGGCCGTCGTGACGCACCGGCCCGACGCAGGGAGGCCGTGACCGAACACGTAGGTGACGATCGCCAGATTCGCTTCCTCGCAGATCGGGCACTCGGCCGACGTCGGCGTCCCCACGTTGCGAGCCGCACGGATGAGCTCGGGATGGGCGTCACACACCTCGGTCCGGCTGATGCGACCGAGCCGGACCTGGTTGATCAACATCCGTCGCGCCAGGCGGTGGTCGACGATGCCGCGGCGCTCCTCGCCGCCCCGCAACGCGCCAGCCGTGAAACCCATGGGACGAGGCTACCCATCAGCCACACTGGTGCCGTGACGACCACCCCGATCCGCTTCGGACGCGACATCCCCGACGACGCCGAGCTCCGCCTCTGCGGTGACCTCAACCACGCCAAGCGCGCCCTCGAGCTCGGCGTGAGTCGGCACCGCAACGCGCTCGCGATGGCACAGGCCGGCGCCCGCGCGATCGCCGTCGACCCCGATCTCGCGAAGCTCGACGACCTGCGCGCGCGGGCCGTCGAGCTGGAGCTCCCCGTGCAGGGACATCACGGCGACCTCGCCGACCTCGGGTTCGCGACCAGCGGTTCGATCGATCTGGTCGTCGCCGACCACTCCCTCGTCACGGTCGACGATCTCGGCCGTCTCCTGCGACAGGTGCATCGGGTGATGAAGTCGAGCCGGCCGTTCGTGATCTCGGTGCCGCACCCGTTCGCGGGCGTGTACACGACCGACCAGTACGGATCGAAGGTGCACCCGTACGGCACGGTGGGCCGCACGGTCGGCGACTGGTTCATCCACCTCGCCCGCGCCAACTTCCGGGTCGACCAGATACTCGAGCTCGGTGTGAGCGAGACCAGCCCGGTCCCGACCACCCTCGTCCTGCGAGCGGTCAAGGAAGGTGACTGACCTCACCTCTTCGAACTGGTCGGGTTTCTGCCGCGCCTGCCCCGGCACTTGCTCGATCTGAGCGAGGGCGGTGGGTGGCGTCAGCCGGCGAGGGGTGGGCGACGGCTGTGCCAGTCGGTGGCCTGCTCGTAGGCGTGTGCGACCCGCAGCGCCATCTCCTCGGCGAACGGCTTCGCGTACACCATCAGCCCGATCGGGAGCCCCGCGCTCGTGACGCCGCAGGGAGTCGACACGCCGCACAGGCCGAGCAGGTTCCCGATCGCCGTGTTGCGGAGGTACTGGCCGTTGAAGCGAGCGTAGGTGTCGGCGTCGGTGTCGATCTCGGCGATCGGATGGGCCGGGATCATCGTGCTGGGGACGAGCAACGCGTCGACGTCGGCCAACCGCCGCTCCAATCCGGCCCGGGCGGCGGCGAACCGGCGCTGCGTGTCGACGTAATCGGCCGCCGACAGCTCGAACCCCCGCTGCAACCGCTCGCTGACGATCGGGTCGAGCGCGTCGAAGTGCTCGGCCAGGATCACGCGGTTGAACGCGCACCCCTCGGCGGCGATGAAGAGTGAGCGCGCGCGCTCGGAGTCGCCCCGTCCCATGATCTCGTCGACCTCGGGGATCTCCATCCACGACACGGACGCGCCGAGCGACGAGAACACGTCACCGGACGCCCGCACGGCGGCCACGACCTCGGGGTCCGCGCCGTCGAAGAACACGGTCTCGGCGAACGCCAGGCGCAGTCCGGCCACGCCGTCGGAGAGCGAGGTCAGCACGTCGTGGGGCGCCTGGCCGTCTCGCGACCGCATCGTCGAGACGTCGTCGGGGTCCGCGCCCTGCAGCGCCTCGTAGACCCACGCGGCGTCCTCGACGGTACGGGTCAGCGTGCCGACCGAGTCGAGCGACGAGCTGAGCGGGAACACCCCGGCACGACTCACGCGACCGACGGTCGTCTTCAGCCCGGCGATGCCGCACAGCGACGCCGGCGCCCGTACCGACCCACCTGTGTCGGTGCCGAGCGCGACCGGCACCATCCCCGCCGCGACCGCCACCGCCGAGCCGCTGCTCGATCCGCCCGGCGCATGGGGCACCGCGTGCCACGGGTTGTGCGGGGTGCCGGTGTCGTGGTTGATCCCGACCCCACCGAAGGCGAACTGGACCGTGTGCGTCTTGCCGACCAGCACCATCCCCGCCGCGGCGAGCCGACGCACGACGGCGCAGTCCTCGGTCGCGACCCGGTCGATCAACAGACGGCAGCCGGCCATCGTCGGGAAGCCGGCGACGTCGAACAGGTCCTTCACCGCGTACGGGATCCCGTGCAGGGGACCGCGCGACGAGCCGGCGGCGATCGCCGCCTCCGCCGCGCGCGCCTCGGCCAACGCCCGGTCGCGAGTGACGGCGACGAACGCGTGCAACTGCGGGTCGAGCAGATCGATCCGGGCGAGCACGTGCTCCGCCAGCTCGACCGGCGACAGCTCCCGAGCCTCTATCGCCGCCGACAACTCCCCGACCGACGCCCACTGCAGTTCCTCCGTCATGCCCAGAGTGTGGCAGTTCCAGCACATCACGACCCGGACGACAACCGGCTCGAGTCCACGATCTCCAATCGGTTGACCTGAGGCGGGATTCTCGGCCCGCCTCAGACTCCCGTCCGCTCCGCTTCGACGAGTGCGGCCGGGCGGGGACGCCCGAAGAGGTAGCCCTGGCCACGGTCACAGCCCAGGTCGCGCAGGCGCGAGAGCTGCAGCGGCGACTCGATCCCCTCCGCCACCACGTTCAGACCGAGCGACTGACCGAGACGCACGACCGCCTCGACGATCATCGAGTCGTCCTGCTCCAAGCCGAGGCCGGCGACGAACGACTTGTCGATCTTGATCGCCTCGACCGGGAACCGCTTCAGGTACGTCAGCGACGAGTACCCGGTGCCGAAGTCGTCGACCGACAGGTGCAGTCCGAGGCTCCGCAGCTCCCGCAACGCCACCGTCGCCGCCTTCACGTCGGCGAGCAGCGACGTCTCGGTGATCTCCAGCCACAGCGAGTCGGAGTCGATGCCGGTCTCCGCGAGCGCCTCGGTGACCGTGTCGTAGAAGCCGGGATCGACCAGCTGCCGCGTCCCGACGTTCACCGACAGCGAGCAGTTCGAGAACGGATGGCCCGCGGCCCGCCACTGCGCCAGCTGGGCCAGAGAGTCCCGCAACATCCGAGCGCCGAGATCGATCAGCAGCCCGGTCTCCTCGGCGAGCGGCAGGAACTCGCCCGGTGGCAGCATCCCGCGGTCCGGGTGCAGCCACCGTGCCAACACCTCGTACGACAGGACCCGCCCCGAACGCAGGTCGACGATCGGCTGGAAGTAGGGCACGATCTCGCCGCGCTCGATCCCCCGCCGGAGCTCCCCCGCGGTCCGCAGCGCCTGCACCCCGTGCTCGTATCCACCGGCTTCGAACGCCTCGACGCAGTCACGTCCGCGCGCCTTGGCGCGGTACATCGCGGCGTCGGCGTCGCGGAGCATGTCGTTGGGCGACATCTGCGGCTCGTGGTTCGTCGCGTACCCGATCGACGCGGTGACGAACAGCTCGTGTCCGGCGACCAGGACCGGGGGCCGCACCGCCCGCCGCAGCCGTTCCGCCACGTCGATCGGGTCACCGGTCATGGCGACGATGAACTCGTCGCCGCCGAACCGGGCGAGGACGTCGTCCTCGCGCAGCGCCCCCCGCAGCCGCTCGGCCACGACGCGGATCAGCTCGTCGCCGACCTCGTGCCCCAAGCTGTCGTTGATCACCTTGAACTGGTCGAGATCGACGAACAACACCGCCACCTCGTCGACGGTCGCCGTGGCCAGCCGATCGTGCAACAGGTGCATCAGGTACGAGCGGTTCGGCAGGCCGGTCAGCTCGTCGTGGCGCGCCGCGTAGCGCAGCTGCTCGGCCGCCCGCCGCTGCTCGGTCACGTCCTCGATGTGCGTGATCGCCAACATCACGCCGTCGTCCTCGGTCGTCGACACCCGGGTGCGCGCCCACACGAACTCACCGTCGCGCCGCCGGTACCGCTGGTCGATCCGGAACGAGTCGACGATGCCCAGCTCCAGCCGCGCCCGGTGCGGCTGTGCGGCCCGGACGTCGTCGGGGTGCGTGAACTCCCGCAGCGTGCACCCGACGAGCTCCATCACGTCGCGCTGCAGCATCTCGGCGAGCGACTGGTTGGCGTCGACGATCCGCCCGTCGTCGAGCCGGACCAGTGCCATGCCGGTCGGGGCCGACTGGAACGCCTGCTGGAACCGGCGCCGGGCCTGGTCGAGCGCCCGGGTCTGCTGCTCGCGCTCGGAGACGTCGCGCAACCGCACCACGAGCCGGTGCTCCTGGTCGAAGACCGGGCTGTGCCTCGGCAGGTGGAACGACGCCTCGACCACCACCCGACGGGTCGCACCTCCGTGCATCTCGACCTGGATCGGCTCGACGTCGGCGCCGCCGAACGCCCGGTCGATCGCCGCCGCCAGCTCGGCTTGCTCGTCGTGATCGGCGTGGTCGAGCAGCGAGCTGTCGACGAGATCGCGCCGAGCCAGGTCGAACAGGGCGAGCGCGGCGGCGTTCGACGAGTGCACGACCGCGTCGGCATCGATCAGCAGGACCGCCTCCGGCAACTCGTCGAGCAGCCGCCTCACCTCGTACTCGGCCGCCTCGACCGCGGCGAGCTGTCGCAACATCCGTACACCCTGACGGCGGCTGTTCCACACGCTCAGCGCGAGCGCGACGATCGACACCGCGCCGAGCACGACGACGACGGTGTCAGCGGTCCACTTCACGCGTCGAGGTTAGGTCCGGACACCCGCGCAACAGCGTGATACCGGCGGGTGTCAGACCCCCTCCGGGTG
>DATHUU010000103.1:0-3709 GCA_035461925.1 Ilumatobacter sp. | reverse complement strand
GTGGTGGTCGGTGTGGTGGTCGGTGTGGTGGTCGGTGTGGTGGTCGGTGTGGTGGTCGGTGTGGTGGTCGGTGTGGTGGTCGACGTGGTGGTCGGTGTGGTGGTCGACGTGGTGGTCGACGTGGAGCTGCACGATGGCGGTGATCGCTTCGCCGAATCGGTCGTCGGGGACGCCCACGACTGCTGCGTCGACGACGGCCGGGTGCAGCTTGAGGCACTCCTCGACCTCTTCGGGGTAGACCTTCTCGCCGCCGGTGTTGATGCACTGGCTGCCGCGTCCGAGCAGCTTGACGGAGCCGTCGGCGAGGACCTCGGCCCAGTCGCCAGGGATCGAGTACCGCTGGCCGTCGATCAGCTGGAACGTGGCGGCGGACTTCTCAGGGTCCTTGTAGTAGCCGGTCGGGGTGTGGCCGCGCAGCGCCACGCGGCCGATCTCACCCGAGCCGGGATCGACGTCGCGGCCGTCCTCGGTGACGACCCGGGCGTTCGGGCCGAGCTCGAACTGGGCGGTCCCGTCGCCGCTGTCGGCCGTGGTGGTGTTCGTGGCCATGCCGATCGCCTCGCTCGAGCCCAGCGCGTCGACCATGATCAGGCGCCGGTTGTGGCGCAGCAGCCCGTCCTTGGTCTCCTTCGACCAGATCACGCCGGAGGAGAAGATCACCCGCAGCGAGGAGATGTCCCAGCGACCGGGTTCGGCGTCGAGGGCGCGCAGGATCGGCTTGGCGAACGCATCCCCGACGATCGAGATCGAGTTGATCCGGTAGCGATCGACGGTGTCGAGCAGCTCGACCGGGTCGAAGTGGCGGCCTTCCATCGTGGTGACCGAGCCGCCGATCATGAGCGTGCTGATCGCGTTGAACAGCCCGGTGCCGTGCATGAGCGGTGCACCCGGCATTCCTTTCGGGCCGGCCTTCACGACCCGCTCGCCGACGGCGTCGAGGTTCTGCTCCGGTGGCATCCGACGCTGGTTGGCCGCGTCGAGCGCGAGGAACATGTCGTCCTGACGCCACATCACTCCCTTGGGCATCCCGGTCGTCCCCCCGGTGTAGAGCAGGAAGAGGTGGTCGCCGCTGCGGCCCCACGGCCCGGAGGTGCGGCCGGGGCCGCTGTCGGCGGCCGACGTGTACGAGCTCGCCCACTCGGGACACGGGTGTGATCCGTCGTCGACCCACAGCCAGCACCGGATGCGGGGGAGGCGGTCACGGATCTCGTCGATGTTCGGCACGAACGTGCCGTGGAACACGACCGCGATCACGTCGGCGTTGTCCCACAGGTAGACGAGCTCGTCGGCGGCGTACCGATAGTTCGTGTTCACGGTCGCCAGGCCGGCCTTGAAGCTGGCGTGGACCGACTCGAGGTACTCGGGGCAGTTGTAGAGATACTGCGCGACCTTGTCCTGCTCGACGAGGCCACCGTCGAGCAGCGCCCGCGCCACGCCGTCGGCACGGCGGTCGAAGTCGCGCCACGTGAACGCCCGACCGCCCTGTTGCTGGGCCAGCTGTTCGGGGATCTGGTCGGCGATCCGCTCGAACACGTCGGCCAGGTTCCACCCGTTGCTGGTCACCCGCTCGACGGTACCCGTTCGGGGTCCGGCCTCTACGATGCCGCCATGGGTGGGTTGACGGCCGAAGCGATCCGACATGCTGCCGAGGTGGCGCGGCACGGCGCCGACAAGGCGGAGTCCGAACGATGCCTGCCACCGGAGACCGCCTCGGTGCTCGCCGAGGCCGGGCTCTTCACGATGTGCCTGCCGGTCGCGTACGGCGGTCCGGGCACCGGGCCGGTGGCGATGATCGACGCCATCGTCGAGGTCGCGACCGGCGACGGGTCGGCCGGATGGTGCGCCGGCATCGCGTCGACCACCTCGTCGCTCGCTGCGTTCCTCGCGCCCGACGTGGCACGGTCGATCTTCACCGGCCCGACGACGGCGTCGGGTGGCGTGTTCGCGCCGAACGGGCGTGGTGTTCCCGAGGGCGACGGGTTCCGGGTCACAGGCCGGTGGCAGTGGGGGAGCGGGACACAGCACTGCGACTGGATCGTCGGCGGCGCGATGTGCGACGACGGCACCCAGAGGATCTGCTTCTTCTCGCCCGACCAGGTCGAGTTCCACGACACGTGGTACACGAGCGGCATGCGGGGCACCGGTTCGCTCGACATCTCGGTGGACGACGCGTACGTTCCCGCGGAGCGCACGATCCTGCCCGGGGTCGGCAAGGTGCACGTCGACGAGCCGATCGCCCACTTCCCGAACTTCACGCTGCTCGCGCTCGACATCGCGGCCACCGGACTCGGCGTCGCCCGTCGTGCGCTCGACGAGCTCCGCGACCTGGCGGCGGGCAAGACACCGCAGTTCTCGTCCCGGACCCTGGCCGAGAGCGGGTTCGCGCAGACCGAGTTCGCCCGCGCAGAAGCCCGCTGGCGCGCGGCCCGCTCGCTGCTCCGCGAGGAGGTCGGCACAGCCTGGGAGCAGGCGGTCACCGGTGGGCCCGTGCCGGTCGAGCAGCGGGTCGCGATGCGGCTCGCCGCCGCGCACGCGGCCTCCGAGTGCGTCGCGGCGACCGACACGGCCTGGACGCTGGCGGGGGGTTCGGCCGTCTACGACACCAGCGTGCTCGGGCGGTGCGTGCGCGACGCCCACGTCGTCACCCAGCACATCATGGTCGCCCCGAAGCTCAACGAGACCCTCGGCAAGCACCTCCTCGGCGCCGACTTCGACGCCCGCATGATCTGAACCGTTCGGTCAGGTCGGGGCGAGGGCTTCGAGGGTGCGCGTGGCGCTCGGGAGGTCGGGGGCGGACGGCACGAGGCAGATCTCGGTGATGCCTGCCGCCTCGTACTCGGCGATCCGCGAGCGCACCGCCGCCTCGTCGCCGACCAGTGCGACCTGGTCGATCAGCTCGGGCGGGATCCGGGCGAACAGCTCCTTCGGGTTCGGACGGTTCCGGGCGAACTCGACCAGGTCGGCGTAGCCGGCCTCGGCGAACATCTCGCCGTAGCCCGGGGCGGCGAGGTAGCCGACGAACCCGCGAGAGAGCCACGCTCGCTCCTCGTCACTCGGGTCGATCGCTGCGCACAGCCACACGGCGGTGTTCACGTGCCGGGCGGCCAGTCGACCGGCGGTGGCCGCCGTCACCATGTTGAGCACCATCCGGTCGGCACCCTGCGCCGCCTCGACCGCCCGGTCGCCGAACGCCGCGACGGTGATCGACGGCCGGGGTGACGGCGGCTCCGAGAGCCGAAACCCGTTGACCCGGCCGCCGTCGAGCAGCTCGCCGATCTGTGCCGCGGTCGTCGCGAGCGCCTCGGCGGAACCCGTGCGCGACCGGCCGTGCCACCTGGCCACCACGGTGCTGGAGGTTCCGAGCGCCACGTGGACGGACCGCCCGGACGCCGCGACGGTCTGCAGCGCGATCGCGATCTGGACCGGGCTGCGCACCGTGACCGCGAGGGGCCCGAGCACCAGCTCGATCCTCTCGGTGCGCTCCGCGATCCGTGCGGCCATGGCGGGGGAGTCGGCCTTGGCCATCTCGGGCACCCACAGTTGGTCGTAGCCGAGCCGGTCAGCGAGCAGCGCCGTCTCCAGGTCGGCCGCCAGCGGACGATCCAACCACTGCCCGAGCACGACGGAGTACCGCATGGCCGACGACTGTAGGTCGACCCAGTGGCACGTCTACGGTTCCGGGGATGGATGCGATCGAGGCGATCATGAC
>DATHUU010000102.1:0-6265 GCA_035461925.1 Ilumatobacter sp. | reverse complement strand
TCGATGTCGGCATCCATCTCGTCGTCGCTCGGTCGGTGCAGGTCGCCTGCGTGTCGGACGACAACTCGATCTTCTGGCAGACCCCGTTCGCGAGCTGTGTCGGCGCGCTCGTCGTCGCCCGGGACGCGGCAGCGGACGCAGGCGTGGCCGAGACGATCGACGACCTCGACCGGGCGATCGCCGGGGTCTGCTCGACCATGGAGAGCGAGGACGGTCCCGTCCCCGCGTCCGCCGATGAGGCGGCCTTGGCCGAAGCCCTCGTCGGGGCCGGCGTGTGTCGAGGCGACCCGACGATCCTCGCGCCGGGCTGATCCGCGTCAGATGCGCTCGAGGTCGCCCTCGGCGAAGAGCGGGGTGATGCCGAAGTCGTCGATGTCGGCATCCATCTCGTCGTCGCTCGGTCGGTGCAGGTCGCCCGAGGCTGCGTCGACGAGCAGCGGCAACAGACGCGCGTCGCTGGTCGTGTCGAGGAACAGGTCGTCCTCGGCGAGCACGAACCGTACGGCCCGTGCGATCGCTGACGGGTCGGCGAGCGGCTCGTACCAACTGAACTCCTGCCCGGTGCGCTCGGGCCACCGCCCGCGCGCGATCGACTTGATCGTCTGCACCGCCACGCCTCGCTCCGCGCAGATCGCACGGAGCGCCTCCACGTCGGCGCGATAGGCATCACTGCGCAGGAGTGCGCGGTTGTACGGGAACAGCACCGAGTCGAAGTCGAAGCGCTCGAGGCTGCGCAGGTGCATCGACGGGATCCGCAGCCCGTGTCCGGTGATGCCGATGAACGAGACCATCCCCTCATCACGGGCGCGTGCCAGCGCGTCGACCGCGCCGTCGGGCGCGAACGCGGTCTCCCACTCCTCGGGCTCGACCAGGTTGTGGAGCTGGATCAGGTCGATGTGGTCGACCCCCATCCGCTCGAACGATCGCTCCAGCTCTGCCCTCGCCGCGTCGCCCTGGCGCTCCCCGGTCTTCGTCGCGAGGAAGAAGCGCGGTCGGTGCCGGGCGAGGAACGGGCGGAGGAGGTCCTCGGCGGCGCCGTACGAGGCCGCGGTGTCGATGTGGTTGATGCCCACCTCGTCGACGAGCGCGAGCGTGGCGTCGGCCCGCTCCTGACTCATCGCGCCGAGGGCGGCGGCGCCGAAGATCAGTCGGGTCGATCCGTGACCGGTCCGGCCGAAAGGTGCAACGGGGAGCATGACTCGAACGTACTCCTCCCCGTGACGGGCTGTCACCGGCCGTTCGGCCCGCCGTCACGTGATCGTCGCGTGCGCGCGGCAGCATCCGCCATGATGAGGCGATGAGCGAGAGCCCAGGGTTCCGGACGCGTGCGGTGCACGCCGGTGGGCGGCCCGATCCGACGACCGGGGCCCGCGCCGTACCGATCTACCAGACGTCGTCGTTCGTGTTCGGCGACGCCGCCGAGGCGGCCGACCTGTTCGCGCTCCAGACCTTCGGTCACATCTATTCGCGCATCTCGAACCCCACGGTCGCGGCGTTCGAGGAGCGGATCGCGACGCTCGAAGGAGGCCTCGGGGGGATCGGCACCTCGTCCGGCCAGGCAGCCGAGTTCCTCACGTTCGCCGCGCTCGCCGGCCACGGCGACCACTTCGTCGCCAGCGCCCAGCTCTACGGCGGCACCCGCACCCTCCTGGAGGTGACGCTCGCGCGGTTCGGGGTCGAGACGACCTTCCTCGCCGCACCGGAACCGGACGCGGTCGCGGTGGCGATCGGTCCTCGGACCAAGGCCGTGTACGTCGAGACGATCGCCAACCCGTCGGGCATGATCCCGGACCTGGCCGGGCTCGCCGACGTCGCGCACGCCCACGGCGTGCCGCTCGTCGTGGACTCGACGATGGCCACGCCCTACCTGTGCCGCCCGATCGAGCACGGCGCCGACATCGTGCTCCACTCGGTCACGAAGTTCATCGGTGGGCACGGCACCTCGCTCGGCGGGGCGATCGTCGAGTCGGGCGAGTTCGACTGGGCGAACGGGCGCTTCCCGCTGATGACCGACCCGATGCCGGCGTACGGTGGGTTGACCTGGTGGGGGAACTTCGGCGAGTACGGGTTCCTCACCCGGGTTCGTTCGGAGCAGTTGCGCGACGTCGGCGCCACGATGACGCCGTTCAACGCGTTCTTGTTCCTGATGGGTCTCGAGACGCTCGCGCTGCGGATGCGCCAACACGTCGAGAACGCGCGGACGGTGGCCGAGTTCCTGCGCGACCACCCGGCGGTCGCCTGGGTCGCGTACTCGGGGCTCCCGGACTCCCCCTGGTACGACCGATCTCGGCGTTACCTCCCGGAAGGACCTGGGGCCGTGTTCGCGTTCGGGGTGCGTGGCGGCCGGGCCGCCGGTGCCACGTTCATCGAGTCGGTCCGGTTGGCCTCCCACCTCGCGAACATCGGCGACGCGCGCACGCTCGTCATCCACCCGGCGTCCACGACCCATCAGCAGCTGTCGGACGAGGCGCTCCTCGCGGCCGGGATCGGGCCCGACCTGATCCGGATCTCGGTCGGGATCGAGGACGCGGACGACATCTGCTCCGACCTCGACCAGGCGTTGGCCACGAGCCAGGTCGGGACCAGCCGATGACGATCGTCGAGCGAGCGAGTGAACGGCTCGCGTTGATGCGACGGACCCGCACCGTCGCGATCGTCGGCATGTCGGCGAACCCGGCGCGCGCGAGTCACTTCGTCGCCACCTACCTTGCGGGCAAGACCGACTGGACGGTGTGGTATGTCAATCCGCGCGAGACCGAGATCCTCGGTCGGGAGGTCCACCCAACCCTCGCCGACCTGCCGCACGCACCCGACCTGGTCGACGTGTTCCGACGGATGGACGACCTGCCGGGTGTGGTCGACGAGGCGATCGCGGTCGGGGCCTCGTCGGTGTGGTTCCAGCTCGGCCTCGTCCACGACGTCGCTGCCGCGAGGGCCAGCGCGGCCGGTCTCGACGTCGTCCAGGACCGGTGCCTCAAGATCGAGCACGCCCGCTTCTGCGGCGGGCTCCACGACGCCGGCTTCGTCACCGGCGTCATCGACAGCCGTCGTACACGTCTGATCTGACCCGTTGGTGACCTTGGGCCATGGCCGGGAGGGATGCGCTGCTGGACACTGGGGTCGAGGAGGAACCATGCCGCCTGATCCGGTCCTCGCCTTCCTGGGCGCCGCACGTACGGTGACCGGCAGCAAGACGCTGCTCGACACCGGGAGCCACCGGGTCCTCGTGGACGCCGGGCTCTTCCAGGGTCGCAAGGAGCTCCGGGAGCGCAACTGGGGACCGCTCCCCGTCGACGCCGCGTCGATCGACGCCGTCGTGCTCACCCACGCCCACATCGACCACTGCGGGTACCTCCCACGCATGGTGCGGGACGGCTTCCGGGGCCCGGTGTTCTGCACCAGCGGCACCCGCAAGCTCGCCGAGATCGTGCTCCCGGACAGCGCCCACCTCCAGGAGGAGGAGGCGGAGTACGCCAACCGGCTCGGCTACTCGAAGCACCACCCCGCCGAGCCGCTCTACACGGGCGAGGACGCCGCCGCAGCGCTCGAGCTGCTGCAGACGGTCGACTTCGCCGACTCGACGAGCGTCGCCCCCGGTGTGGACGCGACGTGGCGACGCGCCGGGCACATCCTCGGCGCGGCGTGGATCGCGGTGCGGGTCGCCGACGACGGAGCGACGGTCGTCTTCAGCGGTGATCTCGGGCGGCCGACCCATCCGTTGCTGCTGCCACCCGATCCGATCGCGGACGCCGACGTGGTCGTGATCGAGTCGACCTACGGCGACGAGGAGCATCGGATCGCGGACCCCAGCGAGCAGCTCGCGACCGTGATCAACGACGCCGCCTCCTGTGGCGGCGTCGTCGTGATCCCGGCGTTCGCGGTCGACCGCACCGAGGTCGTGCTCTGGCATCTCGACCGCTTGGCAGAACGGGGTGAGATCCCCGCGCTGCCGGTCGTCGTCGACAGCCCGATGGCCAGCCAGGCCCTGCGCCTCTACCGGCACGAGGTGCGCGACCGCTCCCCCGAGCTCCGTCCCGAGCTGTTCGGGAAGGAGCTGTTCTCCTCGATCGACATCATCGAGACGCGGACCCCCGCCGAGTCGAAGGCGCTCAACGAGCGACACGGCCCGTTCATCATCGTGTCCGCGTCCGGGATGGCGACGGGTGGGCGCGTCGTGCACCACCTGGCGAACCGGATCGGCGACGGACGGAACAAGGTCGTGCTCGTCGGCTTCCAGGCACCTGGCACCCGGGGCGACCGACTCCGCAGCGGCGCCGAGTCGATCAAGATGCTGGGCCGGTACTTCCCGGTCCGCGCGGACGTCGTGTCGGTCGACCTGTCCACCCACGCGGACCGCTCCGAGCTGCTCGACTGGCTGGCGACGGCGGACCATCCGGACGCTGTGTACGTCAACCACGGCGAGGAGGACGCCGCGGACGCGCTCGTGTCCGAGATCGGACACCGTCTCGGGACGTTGGCGGTGGCCCCGCACCTGAACGAGCGGGTCGTGCTCGTCCCCAGCCGCCGATCTCGCATCGGGTGATGCCGACTCGTAGTGTGCGGCCATGGGGAAGCCGCAGTTGCCCGAGGGGCTCGTCGCGTTCGTCAAGCGGGACTGCGAGACGTGCCGGATGGTCGTGCCCGTCCTCCGCCAGCTCCGCGATGCCGCCGGGCTGACCGTCTACACCCAGGACGACCCGGACTTCCCCGACGACCCGAGCGCGATCCACGACGCCGACCTCGCGCTGAGCTGGCACCACGACATCGAGACGGTCCCGACGCTCGCCCGAGTCGTCGACGGCGACGAGGTCGGGCGCACGTTCGGCTGGCTCCGCTCCGAGTGGGAGGCGGTCAGCGGCGTCGCGGGGCTCGGCCCCGATCTCCCCCCGATGCGGCCGGGATGCGGATCGAAGAGCGTCGACCCCGACCTCGTCGACGGGCTCCGCGCCCGCCACGGTGGCGGCATCCTGCGATCCCGCAAGATCGAGGTGGCCGACGCCGAGGACGACATCGAGATGATGTTCACCCGGGGCTGGACCGACGGCCTTCCCGTCGTGCCGCCGACCGAGGAGCGGGTGCTCACCATGCTGGAGGGCACCACCCGGGCTCCCGACGAGGTCGTCGCCACGGTGCCACCCGACCTCGTCGACGTCACCGTCGAGAAGGTCGCGATCGCGGCGGTGATGGCGGGGTGCAAGCCCGAGTACCTCCCCTGGGTGCTGACCGCCGTCGAAGCGGTCTGCACCGACGAGTTCAACATGCACGGGCTGCTCGCGACCACGATGCCGGTGGGCCCGGTGCTGGTCTGCAGCGGTCCCGGCACACGCAGGATCGGAATGAACTCCGGCATCAACGTGCTGGGCCAGGGGAACCGTGCCAACTCGACGATCGGGCGCGCACTCCAGCTCGTGGTCCGCAACGTCGGTGGCGGCCGACCGGGCGAGGTCGATCGCGCCACGCACGGCAACCCGGGCAAGCTCAGCTTCTGCTTCGCGGAAGCCGACGACGAGTCGCCGTACGGCACGCTCGCCGGACAACACGGCGTCGACCCGGGCGTCGACGCCATCACCGTGTTCGCGGGTGAGGGCCCTCGCTGCATCGTCGACCAGCTCTCGCGCACGCCCGAATCGCTCGCCAACTCCCTCGCCCACCAGCTCCACGCGATGCATCACCACAAGCTGGTGCTCGCGTTCGACGCGATCCTCGTCATGGGACCCGAGCACGCCCGTGTCTTCGCCGAGGCCGGGTGGGACCGCGACCGCATCCTGTTCGAGCTCCACATGCGCCTGACGACACCGGCGAGCGACCTCGAGCGGGGCGCCGGCGGCATCGAGGAAGGGATTCCGGTCGGCCTGAGCCAGGCCGACCTGCCCAAGTTCACACCGAACGGGCTGATGCTCGCGTACGCCGGCGGCGGTGCCGGGCTCTTCTCCGCCCTGATCGCCGGATGGGTGAACGGCGACAAGGGGTCGAGGCCGGTCACCCGCGACGTGCGATACTGACTGCGTCCGTGGACGACGGAGGGGCGATGACACGAACGATTCTCGATCCGACAGCCGAGCGGACCGTCGCCGAGCGCGCCCGCCTCGCCCGTCCGGCATCGCTCGACGGGCTCACGGTGGGACTGCTCGACATCTCCAAGCCGCGCGGCGACGTGTTCCTCGACCGGCTCGAGGAGCGACTCATCGGTGTGGGAGCCGATGTGAGGCGCTACACGAAGCCGACCTTCACCAAGCCGGCGCCCGTCGACCTGCGCCACGAGATC
>DATHUU010000101.1:0-7249 GCA_035461925.1 Ilumatobacter sp. | reverse complement strand
CGTTCGTCGCCGACTGGGACGACGACATCGTCGCCGAGTCGTGCGTCGCCCGTGACGGCGCACTCGTCCACCCCCGTCTCGTCGGGACGCCACCCGATCCCGTCGCGTCCGAGGACGCCGCCCCCTCCGCTGGGGAGGCGTCGTGAGCGAGCTGCTCATCCCGATCACCGTCTTCGTCCTCGCTGCGTTCGTGGGTTTCGAGGTGATCACCAAGGTGCCGCCCACGCTGCACACCCCGCTCATGTCCGGCTCGAACGCCATCTCGGGCATCTCGATCATCGGCGCCATCGTCGCCGCCGGCCACGAGAACGGCGGCGTCGCCGCGGCGCTCGGCTTCCTCGCGGTGACGCTGGCGACGATCAACGTGGTGGGCGGGTTCCTCGTGACCGATCGGATGCTCCGGATGTTCAAGCGGGGCGACCGGTGAGGCCGACCGGTCTCCCGGCCAGGACGCTCGCACGGGGTGGCACGTGAACCCGACGGCGGCCGGGTTCCTCTACCTGCTCGCCGCCGTCCTGTTCATCGTCGGGCTGAAGCGTCTGTCCTCGCCTGTGACGGCCAAGGCAGGCAATCGGCTCGCAGCGATCGGGATGCTGATCGCGATCGTCGTCACGCTGCTCGACGAGCAGATCGTCAGCTACTGGATCGTGATCGCCGGCATCGTCGTCGGTGGAGCGATCGGCGCGCTCCTCGCTCAGCGGGTCGAGATGACGTCGATGCCGCAGCTCGTCGCGGCGTTCAACGGGTTCGGCGGGGGCGCTTCGGCGTTCGTGGCGATCGCCGAGCTGATCCGAGGCGGCGCCGACCCGCCGATCCGGATCCTCGTCACGATCGCGCTGTCGGTGCTGATCGGGTCGATCACCCTGTCAGGGAGCATGATCGCGTTCGGCAAGCTGCAGGACCTCATCACCGGCCGGCCGCTCGTGCTGCCCGGTCAGCTCGTGATCGATGTCGTGCTGGCAGGTGTCGCTGTGACCGCTGCAGTGCGGGTGGGGGCGACCGGCGAGACCGTGTATGCCTGGGTGCTGTTCGGCTCGGCCATCGCACTCGGCATCACCCGCACGCTGCCGATCGGCGGCGCCGACATGCCCGTCGTGATCTCGTTCCTCAACTCGCTGTCCGGCCTCGCCGCGGCGGCGACGGGGTTCGTCATCGACTCGAACGCGCTGATCATCGCCGGGGCGCTCGTCGGTGCGTCGGGGTTGATCCTGACCAACATCATGGTGAAGGCGATGAATCGAACGCTCGCCAACGTGCTGTTCTCGGCGTTCGGCGGCGAGACGGGTGGCGGCGACGGCACCGATCACGACAAGGTGGCCCGACGCGCCAGTGCCGAAGACGTCGCGATCACGTTGGCGTACGCACAGCGCGTGATCGTGGTGCCGGGCTACGGCCTGGCCGTCGCCCAGGCGCAGCACGCAGCGCGAGAGCTCGCCGATCTGCTGCAGGAGCGCAACGTCGAGGTGCGATATGCGATCCACCCGGTGGCCGGACGCATGCCGGGACACATGAACGTGCTCCTCGCCGAGGCCGACGTGCCGTACGACCAGCTCTACGACCTCGAGGACATCAACCCCGACTTCGCCCACACCGACGTCGCACTGATCATCGGCGCCAACGACGTCGTCAACCCGCTCGCCCGCGAGGCCGACACGGCGATCAGCGGCATGCCGATCCTCGACGCCGACAAGGCGACGACGGTGATCGTGGTGAAGCGGAGCTTGTCGAGCGGCTTCGCCGGGATCGACAACCCGCTCTTCTATCTCGACAACACACTGATGCTGTTCGCCGATGCGAAGCAGGGGCTCACCGACGTGGTCAGCGCCATACGCGAGCTCTGACGGAGCGTGCGTCCGGGGGCCTCGGCTGACAGCATGTCGGCTCGTGACCGAGATCGTCGAGATCACCGCCGCCGACACGCACGACCTCCGTCGACGCGTCCTGCGTGAGGGCACGCGCAGCGACGTGCTCGTGTGGGACGGAGACGACGAGCCGACCACGTTCCACCTCGGGGCACGGGCTGCCGGCGAGCTCGTCGCGATCTCGACATGGCTCCTGCGCCGCTATCCCGATCGGCCGGCCGAGGATGCCTTCCAGCTGCGAGGCATGGCGACCGACCCGTCTCAGCGCGGCACGGGCATCGGCAGCCGACTGCTGCTCGACGGTCTCGATCGCTGCGCCGGTCACGGGGCGACGCTCGTCTGGGCCCGCGCCCGGCTCACCGCGCTGACGTTCTACGAAGGTCATGGCTTCGAGCCGGTCGGTCCCGAGTACACCGATCTCACGACCGGGCTGCGACACCGCGACATCCTCCGATCCGTGTGACTGCGCTTCCCCTTCGGCGCGGTCACTCCCTGTGATGCCGGCGAAGGAGGACACCCCAGCATGACCCATCTGACCCATCATCCGTACTCGTCCGTGCTCCGCCAGCGCGCCGGCCATCTCCAGGAGCTCGCCGGACGTGTGGAACGCTCGCTCGTCATGCGACTCGACGACGCCCCGTCCGAGCTCGCACGACGTCTGCTCGATCGGAACCTGCACCAGCTCCGTCTCGCGGCGGACGACCTCCGAGACGCCGCGACCCGTTTCCGGCAGCGGGCCGACGAGCTCGACCTCGCCATGATGGTGACCTCGTGAGCGCCGAGCATCCTGGGCCGGACGCCGCGGTCGGCGAGCTGCGGTCGATCCGCTCCAACGATCCGTGCGCCTCGATCGCGATGACCACGATCAAGGCGACGATCCACACCCTCGAGACCCATTGGCTCGCGTCGGCGACGAGCGAGAACACCGATCCGCATGACGACGCATGATCACGAGGTGGCCCAGCAACGTGGCACAGGTCTGGCGACAAGGGCACCGTCAGGCACAGGTCGACCGAGTCTTGCGGCACTGCGAGGAGATCGTGCTCGACTCGGCAGTCGCTCGTGCGACCGGCCTCCTGTGCGGAGCGACCGGCACCTCGCACGTCGTGGATGCGTCGGTGGCACTGGCCGCAGCCGTCGCCGCTCGGAGCGAGCGAGCCGTCGTGCTGACGTCCGACCCGTCGGATCTCCGCCGACTCGTCGACGAACTGGGAACAGGTGCCGAGGTCGTGTCCATCCGACTCGATCAGAACAGATCGGCCGGTGGGAGTCCGTCGACCTCGGTTCGGCCCATCATCCAGGCGAGGCGGGTGGCAGGCGGGAGCCGGAGAGCCGCTTCGGGGAGCGGTGTCATGCCCATCGGTTTGCGAGCGCGCCAGAGCATCTCCATCAGCCGCAGATCGCGACGGACGTAGTCGCCAGGCATGTCGGCGAAGCCATAACCCAGGCCGAGGTCGGCCCGATGGACCTCGACCTCGCGCTGACGCAGGAGCGGCAGCAGGTGTCGAGGCCGCGGCCGGGGACCCGACGTGCTGCCGGCCCAGTCGGTCGTGGCCGCCCACCGCTGGTCGAGCGCGCCCGCGGACGCGGCCACGTCGTCGACGAGCTCGCGCCAGCTCCGTCCGGAACCTGCGTCGATGTCGGCGTCGCGCGACTCGGCGCTCGGGTACTGCGGGCGGCCGTCGACCAGGTTGCGGTGGCTGTCGGCGTTGCGGGCGATGTGGGTGAGCACGTGACCGACCGACCAGCCCGGCAGGAGCGACGGTCGGACAGGAGCGACGGGATCGAGCGAGCGCAGCCACGCGACCAGCGCCGCATGTGACCCTGCGCACGATGCGATCTCGTTGTCGAGCTGCGCCTGGTCGAAGGTCTCGTCGCTCACGGGCGCGACGGTATCGAAGTCGTGGCAGTCTGGGTTCCATGCAGACGATGCAGCTCGGGATGATCGGACTCGGACGGATGGGCGCCAACATGGTGCGACGCCTCATGGCCGATGGCCACGAGTGCGTGGTCCACGACGTGAGCCGAGCACCCGTCGACGAGCTCGCCGACGAGGGCGCCGTCCCCGCACACACGCTCGACGAGCTCGTCGCCGCGCTCCGCCCCCCACGCAACATCTGGGTGATGATCCCCGCGGCGTACGTGGGTGGCACCCTGGAACGGTTGGCCCCGCTCCTCTCCCCGGGCGACACGATCATCGACGGGGGGAACTCCTGGTACCGACACGACGTCGACCGTAGTGGTCCGCTCTCGGAACGGTACGGGGTGCGCTACCTCGACGTCGGGACCAGCGGCGGCGTGCACGGCCTCGAACGCGGCTACTGCCTGATGATCGGTGGTGACCCGACGGCGGTGGCGCACCTGGCGCCGATCTTCACGTCGCTGGCACCCGGGATCGAAGCCGCCGAACGGACGCCCGGGCGATCCGGTGACCCGACCCCGGAGGAGCAGGGATGGCTGCACTGCGGCCCGTCCGGGGCCGGGCACTTCGTGAAGATGGTGCACAACGGGATCGAGTACGGGCTCATGCAGGCGTACGCCGAAGGGCTCAACGTGCTGGCGAAGGCGAACATCGGCTCGGCCATCCACGCGGCGGACGCCGAGACGGCACCCCTCGACGACGCCAAGTACTACCAGTACGACATCGACCTGGCGGCGGTGACCGAGGTGTGGCGCCGGGGTTCGGTCGTCACGAGCTGGTTGCTCGACCTGACCGCCGAGGCCTACCTGGTCGACCCCCACCTCGATGCCTTCGAGGGACACGTCAGCGACTCGGGTGAGGGTCGGTGGACGATCCATGCCGCCATCGACGAGGGTGTCCCGGCGCCGGTGCTCTCCGCCGCCCTCTACACACGTTTCGAGTCGCGTGGCCGTGCCGACGTCGCCAACAAGGTCCTGTCCGCCATGCGCGCCGGCTTCGGCGGCCACCACGAGAAGACCGAGTCCAGCCGATGATCGTCCCGTCGGCCTCGACCCGACCTGCCTGCCTCCAGCCGCTCCCGGCCCGATGCCGGGCAGACGTCAGGAGGGCGAGGTGACCTCGTTGTACGACACCGATCAACCGCGGGCGGATGCGCTCGTGCTGTTCGGAGCGACCGGCGACCTGGCGAAGCGCAAGCTGTTCCCGGCGCTCTACCACCTGGAACGCACGGGCGTGCTCGACGTGCCGGTCGTCGGCGTCGCCCGCAGCGATTGGACCGACGACGACTTCTGCCAGCATGCCCGGGAGGCGATCATCGCCGCCGACGAGCACGCCGACGCCAAGGTCGTCGACCCGCTGATGGATCGGCTCGACCTCATCCAGGGCGACTACGCCGACCAGGCCACGTGGGAGATGCTGCGTGACACGCTCGACCGGCACGGCTCCTGCACCGCGGTCTACTACATGGCGATCCCACCCTCGATGTTCCCCGAGGTCGCGCGGCGGCTCGCCTCGGTCGGGCTCAACGAGCGCGGCCGGATCGTCGTCGAGAAGCCGTTCGGTCGCGATCTCGCCTCGGCGGTCGAGCTCAACACGACACTGGGGTCGGTGTTCCCCGAGGAGCGGATCTTCCGGATCGATCACTACCTCGGCAAGGAGTCCGTCGAAGACCTCCTCGTGTTCCGCTTCTCGAACACCCTCCTCGAACCGATCTGGAACCGCCGCTACGTCCGCAGCGTGCAGGTCACGATGTCGGAGACGATCGGCGTGGAAGGGCGTGGATCGTTCTACGACGGCGTCGGCGCCATCCGCGACGTGCTCCAGAACCACCTGCTCCAGGTCGTGGCGCTGCTCGCCATGGAGCCGCCGGCCGGGCCTGACGCCCAGTTCCTCCAGGACGAGAAGGCGAAGGTCATGGCGGCGATGAAGCCGATCGACCCGGTCCACCTCGTGCGCGGCCAGTACGTCGGATACCGCGAGGAGCCGGGAGTCGCGGAGGGGACGAACGTCGAGACCTTCGCCGCCACCCGGCTCGAGATCGACTCGTGGCGCTGGGCCGGCGTTCCGTGGTACGTGCGCGTCGGCAAGGGGCTCGCCGAGGCGGCGACCGAAGCCGTGGTCGAGTTCCACTCCCCGCCCCGGATGCTGTTCGACGAAGCGGGCGGTCCGCCCCCCGGCCGCAACCTCGTGCGGTTCCGGCTCGGCAAGCGCGACGGTGTCACGTTCGCGCTGCAGGCCAAGACCCCCGGCCCGCATCTCGACAGCCAGGAGGTCGACATCTCCGTCGACTTCGCCGCCGCGCTCGGGGAACGGTCCGAGGCCTACGAACGGCTGCTCGGCGACGCGATCGCCGGCTCGCCACGCCGCTT
Source organism: Ilumatobacter sp. (assembly GCA_035461925.1). GTDB lineage: Bacteria > Actinomycetota > Acidimicrobiia > Acidimicrobiales > Ilumatobacteraceae > Ilumatobacter. The sequence goes on along the minus strand of DATHUU010000101.1, from coordinate 1,097 downwards.
CGCCCGTCAGGACGTCGTCGAGCAGACCTGGCGAGTGGTGCAGCCGGCGCTCGACGAACCGGGTGCCGTGCATCCGTACTTCCGCGGCACGTGGGGACCCAGCGAGGCCGACCGCCTGCTCGCCGACGGCGACCAGTGGTACGAACCCAGCGGCTGATCCGGCGCGGGACCGTTCGCCCCTACAGCAGCTTCTCGGCGAGGAAGTCGAGGACCCGGGTGACGCCCGCCTCGTCACGTTGCTCGGTGAGGACGGAGTGGTCACGGCGGCTCGAGCTCGGGAGCTCGAGCGCGATGAACGCATCGCCCAGCAGCTCGCGCAGGTTCGCGAACCGGGCGTCGCCGACCAGCCGGTCACCGGTGAAACGGAGGCCGAGCACCTGACACCCCTCCGCCGCCCGTCGCACCACCGCTGCTTCGTCGTCGGGCGACAGGCCGAGGTTGCCCGCCCCTGCACCGTGCCCGCGGGCGAGCGGGAGCGACGGCTGTGACAACACCGGCGCGACCATGGTGTCGTCGACCATCATCCCGAGCGCGAAGCCGCCGCTGAAGCACATCCCGACCGCGCCCACGCCCGGACCGCCCAGCTCGCCGTGCACCCGACGCGCCAGCGCCCGCAACCAAGCGACGATCGGCGAGGTCCGGTCCAGGGCCCAGGTCGTGAACTCCTTCGCCACGCACATCCTCAGCGACGACTCCACGAGGTACGGCATCGACACCTCCTGTCCGGGCGTGCCGACCAGATCCGGCATCACCACGGTGAACCCCCGGTCGACGACATCGGCCGCGAACCGGGCGACCGACGGGGTGATCCCCGGGATCTCGTGGATCACGATCACCCCGGGTCCGATTCCGGTCCGATAGGTGTCCCGGGTGAACCCGGCAGCCGTGAACGATTGCCGCTCCCAGCCGACGAGCACGGTCATCCCAGGCTCCGCAGCGCGACGAGCGCCTTGCGGGCGAGATCCTCCGTGCCCTGCTTGAACTGCTCGAGGATCGCCGGATCGACCTGGTCGGCCATCGCACCGTTCACGTAGCGGGCGTACACGCCCTCGCTGATCACGGCCAGCCGGAACGACGAGAACGCGACGTAGTACCCG
>DATHUU010000100.1:0-10772 GCA_035461925.1 Ilumatobacter sp. | reverse complement strand
CCTCGGCGGGTTCTGCGTCGGCGACGACGTCGGCATCGGCGTCGATGATCTCGGCGTCCTCGATCTCGGCGTCGGTGACCTCGTCGGTCGTCGAGCTCCCGGCGGCGGCCTGGGTGCGCCGACGGCTGCGCTCGACACGGGCACGGCGGCTGGCGGCGGCGCTGGCGCTCGCACCCTCGGTACGTGCCTGGACGATCGCGAGGCGCTCGTCGCTCATGCGTGCGACCACGACCGTGATGTGGCAGGTGCGCTTGCGGATGCGGGTCGCACGACCACGTGCTCGCGGCCGGAACCGGCGCAGCGTCGGACCCTCGTCGGCGAAGCAGGCGAGCACGAACAGCTCGTCGGCATCGGCGAGGTACGCACCCTGGTTGTCGGGGTTGCTGGCGTTGGCGACGGCCGATGCCAGGACCTTTCGGACGTCCTTGGCGATCGCCCGCTCGGTGAATTGCAAGACCTCGTCGGCGCGACGAACGTCGAGGCCGCGGATCAGGTCGAGCACGACGCGGGCCTTGTAGGCCGACGACCGCACGTACTTGGCGGTCGCCTTCGTGCCGTGACGCTCACCCGACCGGAACTGGTCGACGGTCGCGCCCTCGTTGAGCTTGGGACCACGCATCAGCGACGAGCCCCCTTCTCCTGCCCGGCATGGAACCTGAACGTCCGGGTGGGGCTGAACTCGCCGAGCTTGTGGCCGACCATCGACTCGGTGATGTACACCGGGACGTGCTTGCGACCGTCGTGGACGGCGATCGTGTGGCCGACCATGTCGGGGATGATGGTCGAGCGTCGCGACCAGGTCTTGATGACCTTGCGCTCGCCGGCCGCGTTCTGCTCGTCGACCTTCTTGAGCAGGTGCTCGTCGACGAACGGGCCCTTCTTGAGACTGCGTGTCATGTGCTTCTCCGTGACTTCTTTCCGCGACTCAGCGACGGCCCTTGCCGGTGCGGCGGCGACGGACGATGAGCTTCTGGCTGGCCTTCTTCTTCGAACGGGTACGGCCTTCCGGCTTGCCCCACGGCGACACGGCGGGACGACCGCCGGACGTACGGCCCTCGCCGCCGCCGAGCGGGTGATCGACCGGGTTCATGGCGACGCCGCGGGTCTGCGGCTTGACGCCCTTCCAGCGGTTGCGGCCGGCCTTGCCGATCTTGACGAGCTCGTGCTCGCTGTTGCCGACCTCGCCCACGGTGGCGCGACAGTCGATCGGCACCCGACGCATCTCGGTGGACGGCATGCGGAGCGTGGCGTAGTCGCCTTCCTTGGCGACGAGCTGCACGGCGATGCCGGCGGAACGCCCGACCTTGCCGCCCTGACCGGGGCGCAGCTCGACGTTGTGGACGATGGTACCGACCGGGATGTAGCGCAACGGGAGCGCGTTGCCCGGCTTGATGTCGGCACCGTGACCCGACTCGACGCGATCGCCGACGTTCAGGCCTTTCGGGGCGAGGATGTACGACTTCTCACCGTCGGCGTAGTGCAGGAGCGCGATGCGGCAGGTGCGATTCGGGTCGTACTCGATCCCGGCGACCTTGGCGGGAACGCCGTCCTTGACGCGCTTGAAGTCGACGACACGGTAGCGCTGCTTGTGGCCGCCGCCGCGGTGACGCGACGTCTTGCGACCGTGGGCGTTGCGGCCGCCGGTCTTGGACTTCTTGGCGAGCAGCGACTTCTCGGGGGTCGACTTGGTGACCTCGGAGAAGTCGGAGGACGTCTGGAAGCGGCGAGCCGGGCTGGTGGGCTTGCGGGAGCGAATTGCCATGATCGATGACTCTCTTTCTGTCCCTGTCAGTGCTCGAACAACGGGATCTCGCCCGCCGCCAGGGTGACGATGGCTCGCTTGGAATCGGGCTTGGAACCGCGCCGGTTGCTGCCACGCACGCGGGTGGCCTTGCCCTTGCGATTCAGGGTGTTGACCTTCAGGACCTCGACGCCCCAGATCGCCTCGACCGCGTCGCGGATCTCCGGCTTGCTGGCGCCCTTGGCGACCTTGAAGGTGTAGACGCCGGCCTCCATGAGGTCGTAGCTCTTCTCGGAGACGACCGGGGCCAGGATGATGTCGCGTGGGTCCTTCATCAGCTCTTCTCACTTTCTGATGCTTGCTGCGACGCGGGCTTGGAGAAGCCGGCGGCCTCGGCAGCGGCCTCGGTGGCGAACCAGACCTCGGCGCCGGTGCGGTCGTAGAACGGGCTGTCGGGTGTGTGGTACAGCATCGAGTCGGCGTTGCCCTTGATGGTGAACCCCTCCGGCTGCACGTCCCCGGCGAGTGCCACGTACGACCCGGCACCGTACGGCTCGACCTCGATCGCGTCAGCGTCGACGTCGTCCACCTCGGGTGCGTCGTCGCCCGCTTGCGACTCCGGCCGGGTGAAGCCTGCGGCCTGAGCGTCGGCTTCGGTCGCGAACCAGACCTCGGCATCGGTGCGGCCGTAGAAGGCGGTACCCGGGAGGTGGTAGAGGTTCGAGCTGGCGTTCCCCTTGATCGGGAACCCGGCCGGCTGGGCACCGCTGCGGAGCGCGATGTGTGACCCGTCTCCGTGTGGATGGATCACGCTCGCGTCGCTCGCGGGCGGTCCGGTCACGTCCGCCAACGGGACCGGTGCAGCCTCGGTTGCCGTGGTCGAGGTCGCCGGCGCCTCGGTCGCGGTGTCGGCGGTCCTCGTCGTGGTGCTGGACGCCTCGATGGCGGCGCCGGGCAGCACGGCGGAGGTGAACACGACCCAGTCGTTGCACAGGACGTCGTAGGCGTTGAGCTCGCCCGGCGTGATCAGCTGCACCTCGGGCAGGTTGCGGAAGCTGAGCGCAGCGGCGGCGTCGTCACGACCGACGACGACGAGTGCACTCCCGTCGACGCCGAGCCCCGCGAGCGCGGCCTTGGCGGCCTTGGTGCTGGGCGCGTCCCAACCCCACTCGTCGACGACGACGACCTTGCCGTCGGCAGCCCGATCGGACAACGCCGATCGCAGCGCCAGGTTGATCATCTTCTTCGGGGTCTTCTGCACGTAGGAACGAGGCTTCGGACCGAGTGCGACGCCACCACCGACGTAGTGGGGAGCGCGGATGGAGCCCTGACGGGCGTTGCCGGTGCCCTTCTGGCGGAACGGCTTGGCACCACCACCGCGCACCTCGGCGCGGGTCTTGGTGCTCTGCGTCCCGGCCCGGCGGGCGGCGAGCTGAGCGGTGACGACCTGGTGCATGACCGGCACGTTCGGCTGGATGCCGAACGTGTGGTCGTCGAGCTCGACGGTGCCGGCGTCCTTGCCGGCGGTGTTCTTGATCGTGATCTGCGCCATGTTGATCAGGCTCCCTTCCCGATCGACGATGCGGAGGACTTGACGGCGTTGCGGACGGAGACGAGGCCCCCGTTCGGGCCGGGGACCGACCCCTTGATCAGCAGCACGTTGCGCTCGGCGTCGGCCTCGACGACCTCGAGGTTGAGCGTGGTGACCTGTTCGTGGCCCATGTGGCCCGACATCCGGACGCCCTTGAACACGCGGCCGGGGAACGAGCACGACCCGACCGAACCAGGGGTGCGGTGGTTCTTGTGGTTGCCGTGGCTGGCACCCTGGCCCTTGAAGTTGTGGCGCTTCATGGTGCCGGCGAAGCCCTTGCCCCGGCTGGTGCCGGTGACATCGACCCGGGTGCCGGCCTCGAGCGCGTCGACCGTGATCTCCTGGCCGATCTCGAAACCGTCGACCGAGTCGAGGCGCAGCTCGACGAGGCGCTTGCCCGGCTGGACACCGGCCTTGTCGAAGTGGCCCGCGGTCGGCTTGTTCAGCTTCTTCGCGTCGCGGTGCCCGTACGTCACCTGCAGCGCCGTGTAGCCGTCTCGCTCGTTGGTCTTGATCTGGACGACGCGCATCGGCTCGACACGGATCACCGTGACCGGGACGACCCTGTCGTCCACCCACTTCTGCGTCATCCCGACCTTCTCGCCGAGCATCACTGTTTGTGCCATTGCGGCATCCTTCGTTGATCGAGCCCCTTCGGGCTATCCACTGATGCGACCCGGGGGAGTTCTGTTCCCACGCAAATGCTCCGCCGCCTTGCAGGCGTGCGGAGCACTCGGTCGTGTTGTCGCCGCGCGGTCCCTCCGGAGAGGCTCACACGGACATCGATTGCGAATACGTCCTTCGGCCCAGAGTTGCCCCTGGACACGGCTAGGAAATGCTAACGGCGGGATCCGCCATCGACAACCGCCCGGCGGGCGTTCGTGAGAGGACGATGACTCACGAACGACGGCGTGTCGAGCGCAGGGGCTCGATCAGGTCTCGGGGCGGTCGGTGAGGGTGGCCGTCACGGTCATGGTCTCACCCAAGCGGATCACGGTGATCTCCACGGCGTCGCCCGGCTCGCGGTCGCGGATCGCCGCGACGAGCCCGGCCGCGCCGTCGACGGTGTTGCCGTCGACGGCGATCACGATGTCGCCGTCGACCAGCCCAGCGGCCTCGGCAGGGCTGCCCGTCTCCACCTTGCCGATCAGTGCGCCCTGCCCGCCATCGCGGCGATCGCCGAGACTCACCCCGAGGAATCCCTCGTCCCGCACCGTCCCGGCCGCCTGCTCACGCAGCTGCTCCGCGACGCGCAGCACCTCCTCGACCGAGATCGCGAACCCGATGTTCGTGGCGGCCGTCGTGAAGTCACCGCGTGCCACCGCGGTGTTGATGCCGACGACCTGTCCGAGCGAGTTGACGAGCGGACCTCCGGAGTTGCCGGACGAGATCGCGGCGTCGGTCTGGATCAGCCCGTCGAGCGCGCCGTCGTCCCCGATCGTGATCGTGCGGTCGAGCGCCGACACGATCCCCAGAGTCACCGACGGAGCACCGTCGAGATCGAGCGCGAACCCGATCGCCACCACTTGGTCACCGATGCGGACCGATTCGGGTTCGGCGAACGTCGCCGGCACGAAGTCCTCGCCGCCGATCCGGATCAACGCGAGGTCGTTGCCCGGGTCGATCGCCAGCAGCTCGGCCTTCCGCGGTTCGGTCTCCCCCGTGAGGCGGACCCGGATCTCCGTCGCGTTCTCGACGACGTGCGCGTTCGTCAGGATCTCGCCGTCCTCGGTCGTGATCACGCCGGTGCCGACCGAGCCGCCCGACGCGCCGAGCTCGTCCGACTCGATGTCGGCGCTGATCGTCACCACCGATGGAGCAAGGTGGTCCGCGACCGCCGCGACGTCGATGGCGGGCAGGTCACCGTCACGTGCCGCACCGATGTCGAGCGCGACGCTCGACGCCCGCTGCGGTGGCTCGGGGTCGCGGTCGAGCTGGTCGCGGATGACGGCACCGGTCACCCCGGCGCCCACCATCGCGACGACGAGCGCGGTCGCGAGCGCGACCCGGCGCGGCCATCGCGAGCGCCTCCGGGTGCCGGACGGGGAGGGCAGCGGAGATGACGGCGAGGTCCCCGCGGCCGCGGGCTCGTTCGGGGTGAGCTCGACGACGATGGGTTGAGCGATGGGTTGGACGGGGACCGGCGGTCGCCAGTCCCGAGCGTCTCCCGGCGCGGGACCGGATGATCCGGGGCGAGGGGACTCGGGGGGTGGGAAACCGTCCATGGTACCGGTCTACCAAGGTCGCGGCGGTTGCGCATCTCGGACGTCCCGGTGCTCTCAGCCCGTGTTCAGGGCCCGAATCGCAGATCGGTACTTGCGCGCCCGTTCGGCTCGATGACAGTGTTGTCGACCGTCGACGTGCCCGCGGTCGACACCACCGACGCTGCCGGAGCTCCCCGCCCCGCCCGTCCCACATCTCGAGGTCACATGACGTCATCCACGCAGGAGTCAGAGCGATCCGATGACGTGATCGTGTTGGAGGGCGTCCACAAGGCGTACGGCACCTTCGTCGCCGTCGACGAGGCGCACTTCGCGATCCCGCGAGGCGAGTTCTTCGCGATGTTGGGCCCGTCGGGATGCGGCAAGACGACGATGCTCAAGATGATCGCCGGTTTCGAGCAGCCAACCCGTGGACGCGTGCTCCTGGAAGGCGTCGACGTGTCGCGCACTCCCCCGTACAAGCGCAACGTCAACACGGTGTTCCAGCAGTACGCGCTCTTCCCCCACATGACGGTCGCCGACAACGTGGCGTTCGGGCCCCGCAGCAAGCGCCTCGAGAAGTCCGTCTACGAACCACGTGTGCGCGAGATGCTCGACGTCGTCCGGTTGGCCGAGTTCGCCGACCGCAAGCCGACACAGCTGTCCGGTGGTCAGCAACAGCGCGTCGCGCTCGCCCGAGCACTCGTCAACCTGCCGAGCGCGCTCCTGCTCGACGAGCCGCTCGCCGCGCTCGACCTCAAGCTCCGGGAGGCGATGCAGCTCGAGCTGAAGCGCATCCAGCGCGAGATCGGGATCACGTTCGTGTTCGTCACCCACGACCAGGGCGAGGCGCTCACGATGAGCGACCGGATCGCCGTGATGAGCCAGGGCCGGGTCGAGCAGATCGGCACCCCCGAGCAGATCTACCACTCGCCTGCCACGCTGTTCGTCGCCGGGTTCATCGGCTCGGCGAACCTGCTGCCTGGCGAGGTGGCCGCCAACGACGGCGAGGACTCGGTCGTCAACCTGAGGGCCGGCGGCTCGATCCGTACCCGGACGGGGGCGAGCCGGCACGTCGGCGACCCGGTGTCGGTCATGCTCCGTCCCGAGCGGTTGACCGCCGGCACCGAACCCGACGGCGACGGCCGCAGCCTCGCCGGGACCATCCGTGAGCTGATCTTCCAGGGTTCCAGCACCAGGCTCGAGCTGGTCCTCGGGGACGGCACGGTGGTCGTCGCCCAGATGACCGACAGCCAGGATCTTCCGCACGTTCGCCCCGGCAGCGAGGTGCACCTGCGGTGGAGCCCCGGGGCCGCGTACCTGATCGACGGGTGGCCGTCGGTGGCCGGTGCCACCAGCACCGACGTCGACGACATCGAAGCAGCGTTGTGAACAGTTCCAAGCAAGCCAGTGGGGAGGACCACGACCAATGAAGCGTTCCATCCGACCGAGAGCGGTCGAACTCAGTCGCCGCCAGTTCCTGATCCGATCGGGCGTGCTCGGCGCCGCGGGGCTCACCGCTCCGCAGCTGCTGGCGGCGTGCGGAGGCGACGACGACGATACGTCGGCTCCGTCGCCTACCGACGCACCGTCCGGCTCGTCACCGTCTGCAGGAGGCGGGGGAGACACCCTGTTCTTCGAGAACTGGCCGGCCTACATCGATCCGACCGAGGACGGGCTGACCGGGACGGTCGACCGGTTCATGGACGCGACCGGCATCGACATGCGGTACAGCGAGGCGTTCAACGACAACGTCGAGTACTTCGCGAAGATCCAGCCGGTCCTCGGCCGCGGCGACACCATCGAGCCCGATCTGATCGCTCCGACGAGCTGGATGGTCGGACGACTGATCAGCCTCGGCTGGCTCGACACGCTCCCGATCGACCAGGTGCCGAACGCGGTCAACCTGCGCGACGACCTCGTGAACCCGGCGTGGGACCCGACCGGTGAGTTCTCGCTCCCGTGGCAGACCGGCTTCGCCGGCATCGCGTACAACCTCGACGTGACGGGTCGCGAGCTCACGAGCGTCGACGACCTCTGGGATCCGGAGTTCGCCGGCAAGATCGGTGCCCTCACCGAGATGCGCGACACGATCGGGGTCATCCTGCTCAGCATGGGCGTCGACATCTCGACGCTCGAAACCTTCGAGCAGGCGGCACCCGCCTTCGAGAAGCTCGAGCAGGCCAAGGCCGACGGCCAGATCCGCCGCTTCCACGGCAACGACTACTTCGACGATCTGTCGAACGGGAACTTCGCGGCGACGATCGGTTGGTCGGGCGACGTCGCGCAGATCCAGCTCGACAACCCGGCGGTGCGCTTCCTCTTCCCCGAGTCCGGCGCGACGAGCTGGGCCGACGCGATGGTGATGCCGAAGGGTGCGGTGAACCGCGACGCTGCCGCCGCGTGGATGGACTTCGCGTACGACCCGGTCCAGGCTGCCCAGATCACGGCTTGGGTGCAGTACGTGTCGCCGGTGAAGGGCGTGCGCGAGGAGGTCGAGAAGATCGATCCGGAGCTGGCGGACAACCCGCTGATCTTCCCGGACGAGGCCACGCTCGCCGCGACGCGCAGCTTCGCGACCCTCAGCGAGGACGTCGAAGCCGAGTTCGACGCCGCGTTCTCCCGGATCATCGGCGCCTGAGCCGCCGACCATGACCGCCGTGTCCACGCAGGACGCCCCGGAGCGGGTGCGCAGGCCGGAACTGGTCGGCCTGGCCGCGCTCGCCGGCGCGGGCGTCCTGCTGGCCGCGGTCGGGGCCAGGTGGTTCACGGGTCCACTGGCCGTCGTCGCGCTGGCACTCGTGCTCGCCGCGATCATCTGGCTCGTGTTCACCGCCGTGGCCGGCGGTCCGGAGGCCCGCCGGAGGATCGCACCGTACGGACTCTTGAAGCCCGGCACGTTGTGGCTCGCGCTGTTCTACCTGGCGCCGCTCGTCACGCTCCTACGGCTCTCGTTGTCGACCCTGCCCAGCCGGTTCGCGGTCGAGGCGGAGTTCAGCTGGGAGTTCCAGAACTACGTCGATGCCTTCACCGACTTCGGCCCGCAGTTCCAACGGGCCTTCCTGTACGCAGCGGTCGCGACGGTGCTGACGATCGCGATCGGGTATCCGCTGGCGTACGTCATCGCGTTTCGCGGCGGCCGGTACCGCAGTCTCCTGCTCGGACTCGTGGTGGTGCCGTTCTTCACCTCGTACCTGATCCGCACCATCGCGTGGCGGAGCCTGCTGAACGACAACGGTGAGATCGTCCGGTTCTTGGACGCCGTCCGCCTGTCCGGGTTGTTCGAGTCGATCGGGATCATGGACAACGGCCGGATCCTGCAGACCCCGGTGGCGGTCATCGGCGGCCTCACCTACAACTTCCTGCCGTTCATGATCCTTCCGATCTACGTGAGCCTCGAGAAGGTCGACCCTCGGCTGGTCGACGCTGCCCAGGACCTGTACTCCACCTCGACGGCAGCGTTCAGGAGGGTCGTGCTCCCTTTGTCGATGCCCGGCGTGTTCGCCGGCACGCTGCTGACGTTCATCCCCGCCGCCGGTGACTTCGTCAACGCCTTCTACCTCGGCAGTCCGAGCACCACGATGATCGGCAACTCGATCCAGGACCAGTTCCTGGTGCAGAACAACGTCCCGCTCGCCTCCGCGATGTCGTTCGTGCTGATGGCGATCATCACGGTGCTGGTGCTCATCTACAGCAAGTACTTCGGTACCGAGGACCTGTCGTGAGCGGCCCCACCTCGGTCCGCGGCTCGGTCGCCAAGTGGGCGCTGAACATCTACGCCCTCCTCGCGCTGATCTACCTCTTCATCCCGATCGCCTGGATCGTCGGGTTCTCATTCAACAATCCACGCGGCAACTACAACGTCCAATGGCAGGAGTTCACGCTCGCGAACTGGCGCGAGCCGTTCGGGGACGAGGCCCTGACGAACGCGTTCGTGGAGAGCCTGAGGATCGCTGCGATCTCGACAGCGGTCGCGACCGTGATCGGTTCCCTGATGGCGATCGCTCTCGCCAGGTACCGGTTCCGCGGCAGCGGGACGCTGAACTTCTTGATCGTGCTGCCCCTGACGACTCCCGAGATCGTGCTCGGCTCGTCCTTGGCGACGCTGTTCCTCGACTGGGACGTGACGCGCGGGTTCACGACGGTCGTGATCGCGCACATCATGTTCCAGGTGTCGTTCGTGGCGCTCACGGTGCGGGCGCGCGTCCGCGGGTTCGACTGGACGCTCGAACAGGCGGCGCAGGACCTCGGCGCGAGCCCGGTCCGAACCTTCTGGAAGGTGACGTTCCCGTTGATCCTCCCCGGGATCCTCGCCGCGGCGTTGCTGTCGTTCGCGCTCTCACTCGACGACTTCATCATCACGCTGTTCAACGCCGGGTCGCTGAACACGTTCCCGTTGTACATCAACGGCAGCTTCCGGGTCCGGTTCCCACCACAGGTGAACGTGCTCGCCAGTGCGGTGCTGCTGATCAGCGTCGCGTTGATGATCGGCGGCATGATGATCGGCAGCCGTCGCAAGAAGTCCTCCTGACACGGGCCGCGACGACGCCGACGTCCGAGCGCGCAATGGCCCGCGGACCAAGCCGCGGGCCATTCCGTCTGCTCTGGTCGTCGAGAGGGATCGTCGTCTCGGTACGATCCGGCCGCCGTCAGGCCTGTTGGATCTTGATTTCGATGTCGACGCCGGCGGGGAGCTCGATCCGCTGGAGCGAATCGATCGTCTTGGCGTTCGGGTTGACGATGTCGATCAGCCGCGTGTGGATGCGCATCTCGAAGTGCTCCCGCGAGTCCTTGTCGACGTGTGGGCCTCGGATGACCGTGTAGCGGTGCTTGTCGGTCGGCAACGGGATCGGCCCGCGCACGGTGGCGTCGGTTCGGTTGACCGTCTCGACGATCTTCTTCGTCGACTGGTCGATGATCTCGTGATCGAACGCCTTCAGTCGGATGCGGATGTTCTGTGCCATGTGTGTTTGCTCGCTTCGCTCGCGTGGGCCGGCAGGGCGCCGACGCACGTTGATTCGTGCTTGTTGCAGTCCCTGTCGGACGTCACTTGATGATCTGGGTGACTCGACCCGCACCCACGGTACGACCACCCTCACGGATCGCGAACCGCAGACCCTCATCCATCGCGATCGGTGCGATCAACTCGACCTTCATCGTCGTGTTGTCACCCGGCATGCACATCTCGGTGCCCTCCGGCAACTCCACATGCCCGGTGATGTCGGTGGTCCGGAAGTAG
>DATHUU010000099.1:0-4305 GCA_035461925.1 Ilumatobacter sp. | reverse complement strand
TCCTGGATGTCGATCGTGCCGATGTTCGACGATTCGACGAGGATCTGTTCGACGGTCATCAGCTCGTCGGGGTGCTGGTGGCTGTCGCTCAGGAGGTCGTCCGCGTACTGGCGACGCCAGGGGACGACGAACGTCGAACCGGGTGTGACGGTCTGCTCGTTGAGGCCGGCCGCGACGGTGACCACCTTGGCGACCGAGCCGGGCTCGTAGGCGTTCACCGCTGCGAAGTTGCCGGAGGTGACCTCGACGACGTTCTCGTCGTTGCGCTGCACCGATGCCATCGCGAGGATGTCGCCGGTCGCGGTGTCCATGATCACGATGTAGCCCGACTTCGCGAGCACCTCGGTGACGCGCTCGACCAGCAACTGCTCGGCGGCGAACTGGATCGAGCGGTCGATGGTCAGCACGATGTCGTTGCCCGCCACCGGCGGGACGGTCACCTGCTCGGTCCCGGCGATCGAACGTCCCTTCGGTGCGACCTCGCGGGTGAGCTCGCCCGGGGTGCCGGTGAGCAGCTCGTCGTACTGCAGCTCCAGGCCGGCGATGCCGGTCCCGTCGATGTCGGTGCGGCCGATGACGCTGCGACCCGTGTCGCCTCCCGGCAGGACGCGGCGGTCCTCCGCGTCCACGTTCACGCCGACCAGCTCGAGCTCGGCGATCACGAGACCGACGGCCCGGTCGACCTGCCGGCGGACGTAGACGAAGCCCCGTTCCTTGGCGATCAGCTCGTCGTAGAGCTCGGCGGTCTCCTCGTCGGAGAGTCCGAGGATCGACTGGAGCGTGTGGGCGACACCGGCCTCGTCGGTGACCAGCTTCGGGTTGACGCTGATCGAATACGCCGGGATCGAGACGGCGAGCTCCTCACCGTTGTGGTCGAAGATCGACCCGCGATCGGCCGACAGGGGGACGCTCCGCGACCACTGGTCGGCACCGGCCGCCCGGAGCGACTCGCCGCCGGCGATCTGGATCTTGGCGACCTCGACGAGTACCAGACCCAGCACGAGCACGACCGCGACGAGGACCAGCTTGAGCCGGAGGTCGGACCGATCGAGTCCGAACCGTGCGGCGCGTGGGAGCGCCGGTGGCCTGGCCGCGACGACCCGCCGCTTCGCTGACGGCCGCGCGGTGGCCGCCCGGTGACGCCGATCGCTGGCGGGTGCCGGTCGCTCGCGGAATCTGACCTCCCGACGCTTCCGCTGCGGAGCGGGCCGGCGCGCCGGAGCCGATCGGCGAGTGCCCGGTCGGCTCGCTCGCTGGACCGTGGGGACCGTCCGCCGCGTCGGACGGGGCGGTGGCGTGCGACGGCTCACGGGGCCTCCGAGCTGACGGACTTGACCAGCCGGAACTGGTCGAGGGGTTCGAGTCGGGTGTTCGCCCCGGCGCCGATCATCTCGGCGACCGGAACCTCGCCAGTGGACGCGATGAGGATCGCGTACGTCATCGGGTCGACGGCGAGGAACTCGCTCTCGGCACCGGAGCCGGGCAACATGCCGAGCTGCCCGGCCCGATCCGCGAGCCGGGTCGGCGATCGCAGCTCGGCGCGTTGGGCACGGAGCACGTCGAAGTCGGTTTGCGCCTGGCGCACCGACCGCTCGAGCCGGTCGATCTCCAGCTGTCGCTCCGAGATCCGGGTGTGCAGCGCGAGCGCGCCGACCATGACGCCACCGAGCATCATCGACAGCGTCACGGCGAACCAGGCGACGCGGCGTCCCTCCACGATCTTCAACTGAGGACGGGGCGCCCCGGTGATGTGCCCGGTCGGCGCCGGGCGTCGATCGCGCTGTCGCAGTGGGATGGCCATCAGTGCTCCGATCCTGCGGCGGTCGTGTCGAGCTTCTCGGCGACACGGAACCGGGCGGAGGTCGCCCGGCGGTTCGTGGCCTGCTCGGCGGCGCTCGGCCGCTTGGGCATGCGAACGATGCGGACGGTGCGGACCGCACCGCACACGCAGGGCAGGTCCGATGGGCAGTCGCACCCTCCGGTCTCCGCATGCCGGATGCGGTCCTTGACGATCCGGTCCTCGCCCGAGTGGTAGGCGAGCACCGCGAGCCGACCGCCGGGGACCAGCTTCTCGATCGCGTCGTCGATCGCACCCGGGATGGCGTCGAGCTCGCCGTTGACCTCGATGCGGATCGCCTGGAACGTCCGCTTCGCCGGGTGGCCGCCGCTACGGCGGGCAGCTGCCGGGATCGCGGCGGTCACGACCTCGGCGAGCTGGTTCGTGGTCTCGATCGGCCGGGCGGCCACGATCGCCCGGGCGATCCGCTTCGCGAACCGCTCGTCGCCGTACTGCTGGATGACGCGGGTCAGGTCATGCTCCGCGTAGCCGTTGACCACGTCGTCCGCCGACCACGGGGCGTCGGTGTCCATGCGCATGTCGAGCGGACCGTCGGCGCGGAAGGAGAACCCTCGATCGGCGTGGTCGAGCTGCGGCGACGACACCCCGAGATCGAACAAGGCACCGCTCAGCTCGACGATCTCGTGGGCTGCCATCGCCTCGTCGAGGTCGTCGAAGCGGCACCGGTGCGTGCGGACCCGCTCGCCGAAGCGCACGAGCCTCGCGGACGCGGCCGCGATGGCCGCGGGATCGCGGTCGAGGCCGAGGATCCGCAGGTCGTCGCGCGACTCGAGGATCGCCTCGCTGTGCCCCCCGCCGCCCAGGGTGGCGTCGAGGACGTAGCCGGCCGGCACGGACGCGAAGGTGTCGACGATCTCGTCGCGCATCACGGGTTCGTGGGAGAAGGCACCGCTCGTCGGATCACTCATCGTCGTCCTCGTCGGTCCAGATGCGCGACGGGGCGACGTCCTCGTGCTCCGTACCGACCTGACGGAAGCGCGACGGCCGCCAGATCTCGAGATGGTCGATCGCACCGGCGATCACGGCCTGGTTCTTCAGCCCGGCGTGCCTGCGGGTGCCCTCGTCGAGGGTGATCCGACCCTGCTTGTCGATCGAGGCGATCTGGGTCTTGGTGCCGAACGCCCGCAACGCCGATTGTGGCTGCAGCCCGGTCCGGACCTGCTCGCGGATGAAGTCGGCCTCGTCGCGGAAGTTCTCCTCGGTCGTGATCCTCACGAACCCGTCCGGGTGGCAGGTCACGTAGCACTTGGTACCGAGGTCTTCACGGAAGTCCGCGGGCAGCGCGAGACGACCGGCGCCGTCCACACTGCGATCGAACTCCCCGACGAACACCTTCGGTGCGCTCCCTCTCCGCGGTCGCTGACCTGCCTCGCACCGAGAGTCAGCGGCCGACCTCTCGTGAGCGGCAAGTATGGCTCCCAGTCGCCACCGAAATCAACCATTTACCCCCTTCAGCCCCCAATTCATCCCAACACCGGTGCCCGCGCGCCCCATCCGTCCTGTCGGGGAAGGTCGGTCAACCCAGCCGATCGGCCAGCTCAGCGGCGAGATCCGCACCGCGGATCGTCGGGTCCCAGTGTGGTTCCTCCAGCGCTGCCGCAGGGATCGCCGTGGCGAGCAACGGCGGGATCTCCCCGGTGACGGGCCGCCGGTACAGCGTGCCCTGGACCCGGATGCCGTGACGGTTGCGGCGTTGGCTGAGCCCGAGGAACTTGCGCCCGTCGACGAGCACCTCCCCCGGACCGACCCCCGCGAAGCACACCAGATCGGACCACGGGGTGCACACCATCCCACCGTCGTGGACGGTGATCTCCTCGCCCACCGACGAAGCGAGCACCTCGCCCCACCGCTCCCCGATCCACACCATCGAACCGCGCACGTCGTCGGGCGCCACCCCGTGGGGTAGGACGACATCGATCCAGACCACCGCATCCGGACGGAGCAGCACCGCTCCCCCACCCGACCGTCGGCGGACGATCTCGAGTCCGGCCGCCCGGCACGCGTCGGCGTCGACGAGATCGGGCGACTGCCGCGACCCGAGCACGATGGCAGCATCGGTGAGGTCGCACACCCACACCTCGGGACCGGTGAGCTCGCCGTACCCGGCCGGACGGTCGACGAACGGGTCGAGCGCGTGCAGCTCCGAGACCGTCGCCGTGCGGATGATCACCGACGCCATCCCGCGAGGCTACGACCGCCCTGCGCCAGCAGGGCTCCGACCGAGATGGCGCACCGGCACCGTTCTGGTCGGGTTCTTGCGCGCCACCCCCGGCGGCACCCGACCAGATCGAGGTGTCACGCCGATGTGGCGATGAGGGCGCGGAGTCTGGCTGTGGCGAGCTCGGTCTGTTCGTCGATGGTGAGGTCGGGTGGGCGTTCGCCGACCGGGAGGATGAGGGTGCCGTCGTCGCGGATGGTGTAGGCGCGGCCGCGCTGGTCGCGGCGGG
>DATHUU010000098.1:0-5517 GCA_035461925.1 Ilumatobacter sp. | reverse complement strand
GACGGTGCGGAGGCCGTGGATCCGCCCGAGCAGGTTGACCGTGCCCGCCGGGACGATCACCAACGAGGCATCCCCGTGCGACACGACCTCGGCGACCGTCCGCTGCGTCCCGTCCCCACCGACGGCGGCCACGACATCGGCGTCAGCGCCTCGCCGGGCCGCGTCCTCGAGGTCGTCGGGTTCGGCCGGCTGGTCGACGGCATCGGCGAGGTCGGTGAGCTCGTCGGCGACGTCGGCGCGCTCGGGGTTGACGATGAGGCGGGTCTCGTCGGGCATGGTGCGACCGTTCCCCGTCCGCCACCGACCCACACCTCGGGCCGAACCCGGGACCCGATCGGGGCCGGGTTAGGTTCACGGCATGGACCTACGCGAGCTCCAGGACGTCATCGAACGCACGTACGGTGAGCGCGACCGGGACCGCGGCGTGGCCCCGTCCGTCGCCTGGCTGGCCGAGGAGTTCGGCGAGCTGGCCCAGGCAGTCCGCAAAGGCAGTCGCGCCGACATCGAGCACGAGTTCGGCGACGTCCTCGCCTGGGTCGCCTCGCTCGCGAACCAGGTCGGTGTAGATCTGACCGAGGTCGTCGACCGCTACCGCGCCGGCTGCCCGACGTGCTCGTCGATCCCCTGCGCCTGCTGACGCTGCGATGATCAGTCGACCGGGTCGTCGCTGTCGTCGCCGTGACGGTCGTCGGCGTCCGGGCCGACCTCGACGTTGCGTTCGTCGGCCTCTCGTTCGAGCTCCTCGGAGAGTCCGGCGGGTGAGCTCTGGACGTCGGGATCGGCCTCGTCGGACGATGGGATGCGCGGTGTGGGTTCCATGACTCGGCGGTACCCGACCGACACGACCGTCACACCCGATCCCCCTGGATCACGCGAAGAACTGAAGCTAGATTCATTTCTTGTCATGGCATACCGCCGCACCGCCTCCGTCGACGCCCGCATCGAGCGCACACGCGAGGCGATCCTGCGCGCCGCGCGTCGAGCCGTCGCCGAGCACGGTCTGAGCGGCGTCGGCATGGCGTCCGTCGCCACCGACGCCGGCGTGAGCGTCGGCACCGTCTACCGGTACTTCGACCACAAGACGGCGCTGTTGCGCGAGGTCGTCGACGACGTGTGCAGCCGCGAGATCGAGGTCGTCGCCAAGCTGGCCGCCACACCCACCGACCCGGCCGAGCGCTTCGTCGCCGCGGTCGACGGCTTCGCCGGCCGCGCCGTCGCGTCCGGCCGAGTGGCGTACGCCGTCATCGCCGAACCGGCACCGGCCGAGGTCGAGGCGACGCGCGTCCGGCATCGGCGCGATCTCGCCGCGGTCTTCGCCGCGATCATCGCCGACGGTGTCGCCGCCGGCGTCTTCCCCGAGCAGGACCCCGACATCGCCGCGACCGCCGTCGTCGGGGCGGTCTCGGAGGTGATCGTGGGCCCACTCGCCCCGGCGGTGCGTCGCCCGGCGGACGTCGAGGTCGTCCTCGCCCAGACCATCGCGATCGCCCGGCGGGCCGTGACCGGTCACCTCGACCCGACGCCGGGAGGTTCCCGATGACGGTCGTCGAGCCGCATCGCCCCACACCGTCGAACACCCCGGACGACGCCCTGGTACGCGGCGACTTCGTCGACGGGCGTGCCTACATCGATCCGGCCGTGTTCGACGCCGAGCTCCGGCGGATCTTCACCGACGGTTGGGTGTTCGTCGGGCACGCGTCCGAGATCCCCGACCACGGCGACTACGTGACGCGACGTCTCGGACGCGACCCGGTCATCATGATCCGTGGCAGGGACGGGAACGTCCGCGTGCTGGCCAACCGCTGCGCTCATCGCGGGGTGATGCTGCTCCAAGCGGCGACGGGCAACGCCAAGTCGCTGCCGTGCATGTTCCACGGCTGGACCTACGGCACCGAGGGTGGGCTGAAGGGCGTGCCCCAACCAGGCGGGCTCGAACGGCCGAAGGAAGACTGCTCGCTCGATCGGCCCGGTCGGGTCGCGTCGTATCGCGGCTTCGTCTTCGCCAACCAGAGCGGCACAGCCGGATCCCTCGACGATCACCTCGGCCCCGGAGGAAAGGCCCTGATCGACTGGGTGTGCGACCTGTCGCCCGTCGGCGAGCTGCAGATCACCGCCGGCTGGCTCGGCCAGGAGGTCACGTCGAACTGGAAGATGTGGGCCGAGAGCGATCTCGACGGCTACCACCTCGGCAGCCTCCACACGTCGCTCTGGCGGGTCGTGCCCGACACCCAGTACGGGCCGGCGGTGTTGGCGGGTGAGAACGTCGTGCAGGCGACGACCCGGGATCGGGGCAACGGCCACGTCGAGCTCGAGTTCTGGCGCGGGTACGACCGCCAGCTCGCCTGGCTCGGGGTCTCCCCGGAGCGGGTCGCCGACTACTGCGCCGCGCTGGTCGAGCGACACGGCGCCGAGCGCGCCGATGAGCTGCTCTGGATGGGGCCACCCCACGCGCTCGTCTTCCCGAACCTGTTCCTCGGGGAGATGAACCTGGCCATCATCGAACCGATCGCGCCCGACCGCACCGTGCACCACCACACCCCGCTGCTGCTCGCCGGCGTCGACCCGTCGTTCAACCAGCGCGTGCTCCGCCAGTCGGAGGCCGCGATGGGCCCGGCCGGGTTCCTCCTCCCCGACGACGCCGCGGCCGCCGAGCGGATGCAGGTCGCCTTCGGCCACTCGGGCGGTTGGATGGATCTCACCCGTGGCCGCAGCCGCGAGCACGTCGGCGAGCACGGCGATCTGACGAGCCACGTCAGCGACGACGTGCCCGCCCGCGGATTCTGGCGGCACTGGCACCACGTGATGACGAGCGGACCGACCGGGGGGACACTCGCATGACGACCCGGGCAGCCGGCACCTCGCCCGAGCTGCGCGCCGACGTCGAGGCGTTCCTCTACCTGGAGGCGCGGCTCGCCGACGAGTCGCGCTACGACGACTGGCTCGCGCTGTTCGACGACCCGACCCACTACTGGGTGCCCTCCGGCGCGGCCGACTACGACCCGGCCTCGGCCACCAAGGTCTCGTACATCAACGACAACCGAGACCGACTGGAGACCCGGGTCCGCCAGCTCGGGACCGGAGTCCGGTACGCACAGACCCCGCCCTCGCCGATGCGGCGGGTCGTGAGCAACCTGGAGATCCTGGGTCGCACCCACGACGGAGCGGACGAGCCGGGCGGGCTGGTCGAGGTGGCATCGAACTTCGTCCTGTACGAGCTGTCGGCCCAGGCGAGCAACGAGATCCGCCTCTGGGCCGGTCGCACCACCCACACGCTCCGCCGGACCGCCGACACCTTCCTGATCCGTCGCAAGGTCGTCGAGCTCGTGAACGCCTCCCGTCCACTCCCCACCATGGCCTTCCTGCTGTGATGACCGTTGGGCGGCAGTGGTGAGCGGCGACACGACCCGTCGTCTGCGGTCGGTCCACTTCGTGCCGGGCGGCAACGACCGCTTCTTCGAGAAGGGGCTGGCGAGCGACGCCGACACCCTCGTGCTCGACCTGGAGGACTCGGTGCCGCGCGACCGGAAGCCCGGTGCTCGGGACGCGGTCGGCGAGTGGCTCGCCGGAGCATCGAACGCACGCCAGGAGCTCATGGTCCGCGTCAACGCGCTCGACACCGAGTGGTGCGCCGACGACGTCGCCGCGATGGTCGCCGCCGGCGCCCGGTCGCTCATGGTCCCGAAGGTGAGCGGGTGCGCCGAGCTCGACGAGCTGGAACGGATCGTCAACGCCACCGACCACCACAGCCCGATCACGTTCTTCCCGGTCGCGACGGAGACCGCTGCCGCCGTGTTCGCGCTGCGGGAGATCGCCGCACACTCCCGCGTCGACGGGGTGTGCTGGGGGGCCGAAGACCTGTCGGCCGAGCTGGGCGCGGCTTCGGCGCGCGATGCCGACGGGCGTCTCCTCGACGTGTTCGCTCACGTCCGCACCTGGTGCCTGCTCGGCGCGGCGGCGGGCGGCGTGCCGGCGATCGACGCGGTCTGGACCGATCTCACCGACCTCGACGGTCTCCGCCGGGAGGCCGAAGCCGGTGCCGCCATGGGGTTCGACGGCAAGATCACGATCCACCCGGCGCAGATCGAGATCGTGAACGACGTGTTCACGCCCTCGACCGAGGAGGTCGATCGGGCACGGGCGCTCGTCGCCGCGTTCGAGGAGCACGCCGCCGAGGGCCGCAGCTCGTTCCGGTTCGACGGCGTCATGGTCGACGCGCCGCACCTCGCGCGTGCTCGACGACTCCTGGGACGGGCCGGGGCGACCGACCCGACCGCACCGACGCACCCCGATTAGCTTCGGCGCATGTCGAAGATCTCGCTCATCGCCAAGCTGACCGCCGTCGAGGGGAAGGCCGAGGAACTGGAGGCCGCCATGCGGACCGTGGTCGAGGCGGCGACCGAGGAGGACGGGCTCGAGGTGTACAGCGCCCACCGCGTCGACGGTGAATCCGGTGCCTACTACTTCTTCGAGGTCTACCGCGACCAGGCAGCGTGGGACGTCCACGGCAAGGGCGAGCGGATGCGCGACGCGATGGGCGCCTTTGCCGGCCTGCTCGTCGGCCGCCCCGAGCTCACCGTGATGTCCCCCGTCGCCGCCAAGGGCATCGACGTGTGACCACGTTCGTCCGGCGAACGGCGAGTCAGCTCAAGATGCCGACCGCGCGGAGCTCGGCGACGACTCGGTCGGCGGCGTCCTCGGGGGTCGTGTCCGTGGTGTCGATCCGGACCTCGGGCGATTCGGGCGACTCGTAGGGCGAGTCGATGCCGGTGAAGTTGGCGAGCTCTCCGGCGCGGGCCTTGGCGTAGAGGCCCTTCGGATCGCGCGACTCGGCGACCGCCAACGGCGTGTCGACGAACACCTCGACGAACTCACCTTCCTCGACGCGCGATCGGGCGAGCGCACGTTCGGCGCGGAACGGCGAGATGAACGACACCAGCACGACGAGCCCGGCGTCGACCATGAGCCGCGAGACCTCGGCGATGCGGCGGATGTTCTCGACACGGTCGACGTCGGTGAAGCCGAGATCGCGGTTCAGGCCGTGGCGGACGTTGTCGCCGTCGAGCAGGTAGGTCCGCACCCCCATCGTGTGCAGCTTCGACTCGACGATGTTCGCGATCGTCGATTTGCCCGAGCCGGAGAGTCCGGTGAACCACACCACACCCGGCCGATGGAGGTTCATCGCCGATCGGGCGGCCTTGTCGACCTGTACCTCCTGCCAGTGGATGTTGTGGGATCGCCGGAGTGCGAAGTGCAGGAGCCCGGCTCCGACGGTGTTCTGGGTGAGCTTGTCGATGACGATGAAGCCACCGGTCTCGCGATTGTCGACGTAGGGGTCGAACGGGATCGGCCGGTCGAGGCCGAGGTTGCACACCCCGATCTCGTTGAGCTCCAGCGTCGTGGCCGCGAGATGGTCGAGGCTGTTGACATCGACTCGGTACTTCGGGTGCCCGATCGTCACGCCGACCGTCCGCGTGCCGATCTTCATGAGGTACGGCCGCCCGGGCAGCATCGCGTCCT
>DATHUU010000097.1:0-10680 GCA_035461925.1 Ilumatobacter sp. | reverse complement strand
CGTGCAGCGGGCCTCGTCGATCAACGCATGCGCCGATGACGTGTCACCGGCCTCGGCGAGCTGACGACCACGACGGGCGATCTGCACCTTGGCGTGATCGACGAACGCCTGCAACCGGGCGACCGCCTTCGACGCCACCGCGATCTCGGCATGATCGGCAACCGACAGATCCGTCCCGATCAACTCCTCGACAGCGGCCCGCACACCCACGGCTTCCATACCGACCATCCAAGCACGGGGGTGCTACAGAGTTCGCGGCGACAGAGCGGGGAGCGACTGTGATCGAATCGGGACCCTCGGCCCTGACCGTGGTCGCCGGGATCAGGCAGAGTCGATTCGTGGGCGAGCACGTGACCGGGGAGCGAACGGTGATCGTCGGGATCGATGGTTCACCCGGTTCGGCCGTCGCGCTGCGGTGGGCGATCGACCACGCAGACCGGCTCGGACGCGTCGTGCCGGTGATGGCGTTCCTGAGCGGACCGTTCGAGCACGGGTTCGGAACCCGCGCCGGGTTCGACGCCGCAGCGGAGCCGTACCGGAGGGAGGCGGTCCGAAGACTCTTGGAGTTCCTGGAGGAGCACGCGCCCGAGCTGGTCGACGACGGTGCCGTCGTCGAGTTCCGCGCCGGACCGGCGCTCGTGGAAGCGGCGCGGGAGGCGGAGCTGCTCGTGGTCGGAACCCGGGGACGGGGGGTCCGCACGGACCGCTCCATCGGCTCGGTCGGGGCGTACTGCGTCCGTCACGCGACGGTGCCGGTGGCGTTGATCCCCGACGGCGCGCCCCCGGTCCACGACCGGCTCTCGGTCGTGGTCGGCCTGGACGGGTCGCGCCAGGCGAAGCACGCCTTGCGGTGGACGCTCGACCACGTCCGACGGACCGCACTCGTCAACGCGGTCCGGGTGACGACGGCCGGTCACGTGGTCGGAGATCCACTGTCGAGGTCGGCCGACGACGCCGAGGGTGCGGCCCGACGGGAGCTCGAGCGCGACGTTGCCGAGGTCGTCGCCGTGGCCGACGGTCACCCCCATGTCGAGCTTCTGGTCGTGCCCGGCGATCCGCGCGACGAGCTTGGTACGGCGGTCGCCGGTACCGATCTGCTCGTCGTCGGCGCCCGTGGCCGCGGTGTCATCCGTCGACTGATGCTGGGCTCGGTGGCGACGGCGCTCTCCCATCATCCGACCCTCCCCACGATCGTCGTCCCGTTCGGCGAGGGCTGAGACTTCTCGGCTGCGGGAACCCACTGGGTACGGTGGACCGGGTGAGCGATCGGCCCGTGCTCGTGACCGGTGCCGCAGGTCTGCTGGGTCACTGGTTGCTCGCAACGGCACCGGATCGAGCGTCGGTCGTGGCACTGGTCCACCGGCGCCCGGTCGACGCGGTGGCCACGGTCCGCGGCGACCTCCGAGACGCGGCCGGCGTGACCGACGCGGTGGCATCGATCGCACCGCGACTCGTCGTGCACGCCGCGTACGAGATGGATCGCGCCTCGGTCGTGGACGCCACCCTCCACCTCGTCGCCGCTGCCCGCGCCGCGGACGCGCCGGTCGTCTTCGTGTCGAGCGACACCGTGTTCCGCGGCGACGGCATCGACCGTTGCGAGGATGATCCGCCCGATCCCACCTTCGAGTACGGACGTTGGAAGGCGGATGCCGAACGGATCGTCGTCGAAGGCTGCCGGAACGGCGCCGTGGTCCGGTTGCCGTTGCTCGTCTCGATCGACCCCGACGACCACTCGCTCCTGCGCATTCGGGTGGGTGTGGCCGCCGGTCATGCGACCGGCTGGTACACCGACGAGATCCGGCGACCTGTCCGCGCGGGCGACGCCGCCGACGGCATCTGGCGCATCGCGCAGCTCGCCGACGACGAGCGCGCCGGCTGCTGGCACCTCGTCGGCCCGGAGCGTCTGTCGCGCCACGACATCGCCCGTCGCATGGTCGAGCGGCTCGAGCTCCCGGAGTCGGCGATCGAACCCGCGCTGCGACCCGACGGCGATCGACCGGCAGACCTGGCGCTCACCGATGCCCGGGCACGGGGCGTCATCGGTTGGGATCCGGAACCCATCCCGTGACCCGTTCGGTGCCCGTCATCAGCTCGGCGACGACCTGGGCGGCGGGGACGCGCGCGGCGATCGCCCCGATGCCCATGCCGGCGTAGAGCGCCATCGCGTCGATGTTGCCGGTGTACTCGCGGGTCGGCGGCGAGACGAAGAAGCGGGGCACGCTGCGCATCGTCCCGTCGGGGCCCGGCATCTGTCCCACCACGTCGGGGCCGTCCCCCGACGCCTCCACCGCCGAGGTGAGCACCCGGTGCGGTGCGTCGGGCCAGTTCACCCAGAACGCCTCCGACAGCTCGGTGTCGTCGTCGCCGCTCTCGATCAGCAGCTCGACGTAGCGGTCGTGCGCGGCCGATTCGGTCGTGGCCACGAACCGCGATCCGACCCGCACCGCGTCGGCACCGAGCCCGATCGCGAGCCGGACGTCGTCGGCCGTTCCGATCGCACCGGCTGCCACGACTGCGATGTCGTCGCCGACCGCCTCCCGCACCGCCGGCACGAGCACGGCGAGCTCGACCTCGGCGCGGACGTGGCCGCCCGCCTCGATGCCCTGCGCGACCACGTACCGGCAGCCGGCGTCGACGGCCGCCCTCGCCTCGTCGACCGTGCCGACCTGCCAACCGACGACCCGTCGCCGGTCGACCAGCCCGGCGTCCGGCCAGCCCCAGAAGAGCTCGATCACCGGCAGCTCCTCGTACGCCGCGGCGAGGGCGTCCCGGTCGAGGAACTCGACGATGAACCCGATCCCGATCGGACGGTCGGTGAGCGCACGGGTCGCCTCGATCTGGGCGAGCAGCACGTCGGCGCCGCGTCGCCCGGCGGCGAGCATCCCGAGCCCACCGGCGTTCGACACCGCCGCAACCAGCTCCGGCGTGACGATGCCCGACATCGCTGCGCACTGGATCGGCAGCGTGCACCCGACCATCTCGGTGAACCGACTGCCCACCGTTCAGCCGTCCTGACGTGACTGGTAGACGTGCCACTCGACGATCAGGCCGCGGCGCAACGCCCAGAACTCGGCCGAGGCTGCAGCCGCCCGACCGCCCTCGGTGTCCCGGTGCGTCGACTCGTGCTCGACTGCGATCGTGTCGCCGCTCGCCGAGCGCAGGCGCTTGCGGATGTGGAGGTCGTTGCGGTCGCCCGTACCCACCCCCAGCCGATCGGTGTGGAACCGGCGCGCGTCCTCGGCTCCGAGGGCGACCCGCTCACCGTTCCAATGGATCGAGATGTCGGGGTCGAACAGACGCATCACCACGTCGATGTCGTCGGACCGGTACGCGGCGGCGACCCGGTCGACCATCCGCTGCGCCTCGCCCACGTCGCCGATGCCGGCTCGCCGCCGCGCCTCGTCGAAGCCGATCCGGCGGTCCATCGGGTCGACCAGCACGGCCAGCATCCCGACCGCCCGCGCTCCGTCGACGCAGTAGGTCATGTCGTCGAGGAAGATCACCTCGTCGGGCGCCACGCCCAGCTCCCTCGCCGCGTTCAGGTACGCACCCGGTGCCGGCTTGCCGCCATACGCCTGGGCGTCGCAGAACGCGTCGAACGTCGAGATCAGTGGGATCCCGTCGAAGAAGCCACGGCCGTTGATCCCGATCCCGTCGTTGGTGAGGGCACCGATCTTCAGTCCGCTCGCCTGCGCGTCGCGGATCAGTCGATCGGCCTCGGGGTGGACGAACGAATCCGGGTCGACGTCGAACGGGATCGACCGGAACAGCGCCCGCCAGTCGTCGAACCCGTTGGCGAGCGCGAACTCGGCCCAGTACCCGGTGAACGACAGCTCCCCGGCGAGGTACCGCTGCCAGAGCGGATCGCCTGCCGGATCGAGCGGACCGCGACCCGAGATCCTCCGGCCGATCCGCTGCTCCACCTCGTCGAACAGGTGCCACTGCTCGTTGCTGACGACCTCACCGATGTCGAACAGGAGTGCCTTCACGTCGGCCATGTCCACATCGTCGCAGCAGTCACCGAGTCATGGCGAAGCCGCGTCCCCGACCGCGGAACCGGGGCCGGGCCGGACGACGACCGAGCGGGCGTCGAGCGCCTCGCCGCACTGGTCGCAGGTGTGCCGGAGGTGGGTGACCTCCCCGCACGACCGGTGCACCAGCACGATCGGCTCGTTCCCCTCGCCGAAGATCCAGCGGTCACCCCACTCGCGGAGCGTCGTGAGCACCGGCCAGAGGTCGCGCCCCTTCTCGGTGAGCACGTAGTCGTATCGACCGCGACCCTCGTCGTACGGCCGTCGATCGAGCACGTCGGCGGCGACGAGCTTCTCGAGCCGGTCGGCCAGCACGTTGCGGGAGATGCCGAGCCGCTCGACGAAGTCGTCGAAGCGGCGGATCCCGAGGAACACATCGCGCAGGATCAGCAACGTCCACCACTCGCCGACGATCTCGAGCGTCTGGGCGATCGAGCAGTTCATGTCGGCGAAGGACGATTTCCGCATGAACCGAGCTTACGTGAGTTGCATGATGCAACTCAACCTGGCATGCTGGGTTGCATGACGCTACTCAGCGCTGCACAGATCCCCACGACAGAAGTTCCCGCGGCCCCGACCGAGTTCGACCGCTTCCTCCACCTCAACCCCGTCGAGCATCCCGGCACGTTCGCGCTCGACCTGCCCGACGCCTGGACCGCGCTCGTGGGCATCCACGGCGGGTACCTCACCTCGCTCGCGGTGCGAGCCGCCGAGATCGTCATCCCGGAACGGCGCGTCCGGACCCTCACCACCAGCTTCCTCCGATCCGCTCGACCGGGGCCGGCCGAGCTCCGGCTGACCGAGCCACGGCGAAGTCGGTCGATCAGCACCGCGTCCGTCGAGCTCGTGCAGGACGGCCGGCCGGTCACGACCACGCGCCTGACCCTCGTGACCGACCAAGACGGGATCGAGTGGCGAACCGCCGAACCGATCGCCCTCCCGCCGCTGGACGACTGCGTCCCGATCGTCCCGCGCATCCCGAGCGCCCACTTCGACCGGGCGCAGGCCCTGCTCGATCCGTCGAGCCTGCCGTTCACCGACGGGCCTCGGGCGATGGTGCGCGGCTACCTCCGTCCGCTCGAACCGCGGCCGGTCGACGCCGCCTGGCTCGCCATGGCCTCCGACTGGTTCCCACCGCCGGCGTTCGTTCGTCTCGAGCCACCGGTCGGCGGCATCAGCGTCGACCTGACCACCCACGTCCATCACACGCTCCCGAGCTTGAGCGACGACGAGTGGCTCACGGCCTCGTTCGAGATCACCACCAGCGCCGGCGGCATGGCGACCGAGCACGGGCGGATCGCCACGGTCGACGGCCACCTCCTCGCGGAGTCGTTCCAGACCCGTTGGATGGTGCCGCGATGACCGCCGTCGCGATCACCACCGAGCACCAGGCCCGGAGCGAGCCCCGCTCGACGTTGGTGATCGCATCCCTCGCAACCCTCGCCACGTTCCTCGACACGACGATCCTCTACGTCGCGTTCCCCGACATCGGCCGCTCGTTCTCCGGAGCGAGCCCGGCCGAGCTGTCCTGGGTCCTCAACGCCTACACGATCGTGTTCGCCGCACTCCTCATCCCGGCCGGCAAGGTCGCGGATCGCGTCGGTCACCGCCGAGCCTTCCTCGCCGGGTCGGTCCTGTTCACCGCCGCCTCGATGGCGTGCGGGCTCGCGCCGACGGCCGAGCTGTTGATCGTGTTCCGCATCGCCCAAGCCGTCGGGGGTGCCACGCTCATCCCCTCGTCGCTGGCGCTCGTGATGCACGCCTTCCCGCGCGACCAACTGCCGCGTGCGGTCGCGATCTGGGGTGCGGCCGGTGCGGTCGCCGGAGCCCTCGGCCCGACCCTCGGTGCGGCGATCGTCGAAGGGTTCGGATGGCGATGGGCGTTCTTCATCAACCTCCCCGTCGGCGTCTTCACCGTCGTGAGCGGGCGGCGCCACCTCCGCGAGCAGCGGGATCCGGACACCCGCGCACCGGCGCCCGGTGGTGTCGCGCTCGCCGCGGGTGCTGCTGCGGTCCTGTCCTACGCAGTCGTCGAGACGGACACCTTCGGCTGGGCGAGCCGCCGGACCGCCGGCGTCATCGCGCTCGGTGTCGTGCTCGTCGTCGCCCTCGTCGCCCACCAGCGGCGGACCTCGGCACCCGTCCTCGATCTCGACCTGTTCGTGATCCGGAATTTCACCTGGGGCAACCTCGCCGGGTTCGCGTTCGGTCTCGCCTTCTCCGCGATGTTCCTCGGCTCGATCCTCTTCCTCACCGAGGTCTGGGGATGGTCGATCCTGCGGGCCGGCTTCGGCGTCGCGCCGGGCCCGGCGTTCGTCGCCGTCCTCGCGCCACGCATGGGGACGTTGGCGGGGAGGATCGGTCAGCGGCCGATCCTGGTCGTGGGCGGCATCGCCTACGCCCTCGGCGGCCTGTACCGCCTCGTCATGCTCGGGGGCGAGCAGCGCTATTTCATCGACTACTTCCCGTCGATGATCCTCACGGGCGTCGGTGTCGCCTGCTGCCTGCCGCAGCTGTCCAGCGTCGTCGCGCAGGCGCTCCCGCCGAACCGGATCGGCATCGGCGGTGCCTCGCTGCAGGCGGTCCGCCAGTTCGGCGGCACGTTCGGGGTGGCGGTCGCGATCGCGTTGATCGGCGCCCCCGACAGCCTCGACGACGCGCTCGCGTCGTTCGACCGCGTCTGGTGGATCATCGTCGTCGGCGGCCTGGCGACGAGCGCGTTGGTCCTCCCGATGCGCACGCGCGCGGCGATCAACTCCTGAGGAACGCGCGGAGCTCGGCGGCGACCTCGTCGGGGCAGTCCCACTCGACGAGGTGGCCGGCGCCGTCGATCACCGTGGCGCCGCCCCACGCCTCGCCGAGTGCTGGTGGCAGCAGCTCGTCCTGACCTCCCATCAGCACCAGCTTCGGGCAGCGGATCCGGTGCAGCCGCTTCGCGGTGCCCCGATCGCCGATGGGCCAGGTGAGGGCGGCGGTGGCGATGTCGACGATGTAGGTGGCGACCGGCGCCTCCTCCTCGCCGCGATCGAGGAAGCGCTGCTCGAACGCCTCGGGCACACCCTTCGCGAACAGGTGCGGGAGCCGATCCGGGCCACGCAGCGAGAAGTAGTCGAACCCGAGCGCGTCGGCGTCGGCGATGCCGAACGGCGCCAGCAGCGCCAGCTCCGACACGACCTCGGGGCGGAGCGCGGCGAGCTCGGCGGCGAGCATGCCGCCGACCGACGCGCCGATCACGGGCAGCGGCCCGTCGTCGGTCGCGCCGGTCGCGTCGATCGCGTCCCACGTGGCGACCAGCCAGCCGAGATAGTCGCTCGGCGCCTCGAACCCGCTCTCTCCGGCGAAGCCCGGCACCGCCGGGATCACCACGTCGAGATCGAGTTGCGCGAGCGCCGGCGAGACCCCGACGTTGCCGCCCATGCCGGGCAGGTAGATCACGGTCCGGCTCACGACGCACCTCCCACGGCAGGCGCGGCACCGCTCGGCCAGTACGGGTGATCCCACTCCGAGAACATGCCCCGCAGGCCTGGCGCCACCTTGTCGCCGAACAGCTGGGTGTTCATCCGCACCAGCTCGTCGGGCATGTTGCCGAACTGGCACAGCGCGGCGAGGTTGCCCACGTTGAGATCCTTGGCGGCGACCTCGAGCTGCTCGCGCACCGAGTCGGGGCTGCCGATCACGACGTAGCCGTTCTCCACCATCTCGTCCCACGTCAGCTCGCCGCGGGCGATCTTCGCCTTGACCGCATCGCGCACCTGCGACCGGTACTTGGCGCGCACCGACGCCTCGGTCACGTAGCCAGGCGGGTCGGTGAAGCCGGGATAGACGTGGAACGACCGGTTGAAGAAGTACTCGGCCGGCTCCCGGTAGAGCCGGTACGCCTCGGCATCGCTGTCGGCCACACCGACGAACTGGATGACCGCGAGCCGGTTCGGGTTGACGTCCTTGCCCAACGCCTCGACCCGGTTCCAGTACCCACCGACGGTCGTCTTGACCGACTTGTACCCGTAGTAGGTGAGCGCGCCGTAGACGAAGTCGTTCTCGGCGCAGAAGTCCCACGTCTCGACCGACCCACCACCGGGGATCCACACGGGTGGGTGGGGCCGCTGGTACGGACGGGGGACCGGGTTCACGTAGCGATACTTGTTGTACTCGCCGTTGAACGCGAACGGTTCGGTCGAGCGCCAGGCTTGGCGGATCAGCTCGACGCCCTCGTAGTAGCGGGGCCGGAGCTCACTCGGGTTCATGCCGTAGCTGTACGCGGTGTCCATCGCGGTTCCGACCGGGAAGCCGGCGATGACCCGGCCCCTCGACAACAGGTCGACCATCGCCATCTCCTCCGCCACCCGGACTGGTGGGTGGTAGAGGGCGACCGAGTTGCCGAGGATCGTGATCGCGGCCCGCGACGTGCGGCTCGCCAGGATCGACGCGATCAGGTTCGGCGACGGCATCAGGCCGTAGCCGTTGTTGTGGTGCTCGTTGACGCAGATCGCGTCGAAGCCGCACTCCTCGGCGAACACCAGCTGGTCGATGTAGGTCTCGTAGGTCTCGGCCAGGATGTCGCGATCGAACAGGGCGGGGTCGATGTCGACCCAGACGCTGCGATGCCGTTGCTGGAAGTCGTCCGGCAATGCCGGGTACGGCATCAGGTGGAACCACATGAGCTTCATGGCACTCATGATGGGTGGGACCGGCGACGCTGTCCACGACCCGTTCGCACACGGATCGTGTCGCGATCGATAACGATGCTGGTCACGCAGGGTGACGATCGGAGTAATGTTCCGGCATGGCGAACGTCGATCTCCGGCGCCTGCGCTACTTCGTCGCCGTCGCGGAGGAGCGGCACTTCGGTCGCGCCGCCGACCGCCTCCACATGTCGACGCCACCACTGTCGCAGCGCATCCGCGAGCTGGAGGCCGAGCTCGGACTCACCCTGTTCGAGCGATCGAGCCGCAGCGTGCGGCTGACCGAGTCGGGCGAGCGGCTGCTCGGCGAGGCACGCGGTGTGCTCGCCGCCGTCGAACGCTTCGAAAATGTCGCCGACGGGCTGACCTCGGGTGCGCTCGATCTCGGCGTCGGCTTCTGCCACGGCAGCGAGGGCGGGGTCATGGCCGCGCTGCGCCGCTTCCGCGACGAGCACCCCGATGTGGTGGTGCACCCGGCGTCGATGACGTCGGTCAACATCGTCGAGGGCATCCAAACGGGCCGACTCGGCGTCGGCGTCGTGCGCGCCTCGGTCGAGACCGCCGACCGTGTGACGTCGGTGCCGCTCGCCCGCGTTCCCATCGACCACGTCGCCGTCCCCGCCGAGCACCCGCTCGCCGCCCTCGATCGGGTCACGGCCGCCGATCTCGACGGCCAGCCGGTCCTGGTCGTCGACCGCGCCGACGCGCCCCACGCCCACGACGAGGTGCTCGCCTACGCGAGCGCGTTCGGGTTCCGCCCGGCGTGGGTGACCCACGGCGCAACGCAGATCGAGCGGGTCTTCGACATGGTGGCGATCGGATCGGGGATCGGCTGGCTCAACACGTGGCAGGCGGAGCGTGAGGCCGGCCGCGACGACGTGGTCGTCAAGCCGCTCGACCCGGTCGGCATGTGGAACGAGTTCCGGGTTGCCTGGCGCCAGGGCGACACTCGCCTCGCCACCGCGGCGTGCGTCCGCGTCCTGCTCGAGGCCTGCAGCCCACGCACCTGATCAGACGATCCGATGGTCATCGGTCGCGTAGTGTGCAGGCGATGCCTCGCACCGATCGTGGCTCACTCTTCATCGCTGCTCCCGTCGGCCGGGTCTTCACGGCGCTCGTCGATCAAGCGGCGCTCGAAGCCTGGCTCGCGCCCAGCGGGATGACCGCGACGTTCGAGCGGTTCGACCCCACCCCGGGCGGCTCCTACCGCCTCGTCCTGACCTACGTCGATCCGCCGCGTTCCGGCGGGAAGAGCACGGCGGATTCCGACGTCGTCGAGGCGCGCTACGTCGAGATCGTCCCTGACGACCGGGTGGTGCAGGCGGTGGACTTCGTGTCGGACGACCCTGCCTTCGCGGGCACGATGACCATGACCTGGGCCGTGCGGGCGGAGGGGGACGGGACGCGCGTCGAGCTCGTCGCCGACGACGTGCCCGACGGGATCTCGGCAGAGGACCACGCCGCCGGACTGGCCTCGTCGCTGGAGAACCTCGCCCGCTACGTCGAGTCGTAGCGGGCGCCCTCGACGGTCCTGCGGCATGCCGCGGACGTGCACCACGCGGCCTGCGCGCACCAGGGCGGACCGGTTGGACCTTCCAATGGTGGTTCAGAGGAGGGTGGGCTGAAGGGGTCGCGCGCCGTCTGGCGGGTCGGGTTGTTGATCGGCTGGTCGTTCTCGTCGGCGGGTGGAGTCGCGTGCCGGGGGAGGTCGGTTGGGGCCACCATCGGTGAGCCACACGGTGCCGTCGGGTCGGGTCCAGGTGACGTGTCGTTGCTCGTCGATCGAGAGGTGCCATCCGCCTTCGTGGACGAGGTGATGGTGTGTTTCGCACAACGGGAGGCTGTTCGCGAGGGTGGTCTTGCCGCCCCGGGTCCACCAGACGATGTGATGGATCCGGCAGGCGCTGAACGGCACCTGACAGTGCGGGTGGGCGCAGGTGGCGTACATCGCGGCCAGCATCCGGCGT
>DATHUU010000096.1:0-16762 GCA_035461925.1 Ilumatobacter sp. | reverse complement strand
GAGCTCGACGTGCTCGCGCTGCTCCCGACGGGCTGCACGAACGCCGAGATCGGTGAGCGACTCCACATCAGCACCAAGACCGCCAGCCACCACGTGTCGAAGGTGCTCGCCAAGCTCGGCGGCGGCAGCCGGGCCGGGGGCCGCCGCCGAAGCAGAACGTCTCGGCTTTGCGCTGACGACCGGTCCGGCCGACGCGCCACACTGGTCGGCATGAGTCTCACGACCTACCGAATCGTCCGCGAGGGCGCCGACCGGCTGCTGTTCCTGTTCCACGGCTGGAGCGCCGAGCAGCACCACCTCGCCGCCTACGTCCCGCTCGTCGACCCCGACGAACGGTTCACCGCCGTCTGCCCGCGCGGGTTCCACGATCTCCCGGACGGCGACGGTGCCTCGTGGTACGACCGCACCTCCGAGGGCCCGGTGCCCACCTCGTTCCAGGCCGCCGTCGACTCCCTCGCCGCGTTCACGACCGCGGAGATGGACGCGGCCGGCGTCGCCCCGGAGCGGTGCGTCGTCGGCGGGTTCTCGCAAGGCGGCTTCCTCGCTCTGTCGCTCGCACTCCGCCCGGGCGCTCCCCGGTGGGGTGGGGTCTGGGCGATGTGCTGCGCCCTGCCCGAGGTCGACGGGTTCGAGATCGAGCTCGCGGCCGGCGCCGGCACGGCGGCGCTGATCCAGGTCGGCGACCACGACACGATCATCCCGCCCGAGCGCGGATGGGCGGCTGCCGACGCGCTGCGCGTCGCCGGCTGGGACGTCACCTCCGCCGGGTACGACATGGCCCACAGCCAGCGCATCGAGATGTTGGTCGACGCGCAGCGCTGGCTCGCGGCCCGCTGAGCAGTCGAGCTGGTCACGCTTCGACACGTCGATCGCTAGCATCCGTCGGAGCAGACCCGGAAGGAAACCCCACCATGACGACTCCCCGTGCCCTCCGCCGTTCCATCGCGATCCTCGCCGTCGTGTCCGTCGTCGCAGCCTGCGGCGGTGACGACGACGGTGGTGGCGCCGGGAACGGTGACGGTGGTGACGGCGGCGCGGCGGCAGACACGCCGATCGGGCGGGCGCTCACCGCGGAGTTCATGGCCGAGAGCGAGGACTCGCCGATCTCCACGGAGGAGGAGGCCCGCTGCGTGTCGGGTGGGATCGTCTCCGAGATCGGCGAAGATCGCCTCGCCGAGCTCGGCGTGACCCCCGAGAGCATCGCAGACAGTGACATCGAGGACGTCGCGTTCACCGCCGAGGAGGCGGGCACGATCGTCGACACGATGTTCGACTGCGTCGATGTCAAGGCCGCGCTCGCCACCGAGTTCGAGGCCGACTTCGGCGCCGAGGGGGCACAGTGCCTTGCGGACAACCTCGACGAGGACTTGATCCGCGACCTGATGGCGTCGTCGTTCCTCGGCGACGAGACCGACGAGATGCCCGACGACTTCTTCCAGTCGTTCCTCGACATCGCCGCCGAGTGCGACCTGCCGCTCGACTGACGCCGACATCGCCCGCCGGTCGAGCGGCCTGACGCCGATCGGCGTCGCTCAGGGTTCGAGGAGGACCTTCCCGGTCGTGGCGCGACCCTCGAGCGCGTGGTGGGCTTCCGCGGCGTCACGGAGCGCGTAGCGCGCGCCGATCCGGATCTCGAGCGATCCGTCGGCCACCCAGCCGAACAGGTCGTCGGCTCGCCGCTGGATCTCCGCCGGGGTCGTCACGTGGTGGAACAGGGTTGGCCGGGTCAGGAACAACGATCCGTTGGCCGAGAGCTCGAGCGGTGAGATCGGCTCGACCGGACCCGATGCGTTCCCGAACGTCACCATGGTCCCGCGCCGACGGATCAGTGTCAGGCTCGGCCGGAACACCGTGCGGCCCACTCCGTCGTACACCACGTCGAGCGGACGTTCCTCCCCGGCGATCTCGCGCACCGCTTCGACGAAGTCGACGTCGTCGTACAGGATCGTGTGGTCGGCTCCTGCGGCCGCGGCCAGCTCGGCCTTGGCGGGCGAGCCGACGGTGGTGAACACCTCGGCACCGCGCCGTTTGGCGACCTGGACGAGGAGCAGCCCGACGCCGCCGGCGCCGGCGTGGATCAGACAGCGGTCACCCGGCGCGAGCGGGAACGTGTCGACCGTCAGGAAGTGGGCCGTCATCCCCTGGAGCGGGATGGCGGCGGCGACGTCGGTCGAGATCTCGTCGGGTACCCGCATCAGCTGGTGAGCAGGGAGCGCGACCCGCTCGGCGTACGAGCCGGGGCACGTCGCCCACGCCACGCGGTCACCCACGGCGAGGGACTCGACACCGTCGCCGACCTCGGCGATGGTGCCGACCCCTTCCAACCCGAGCACGTACGGCAAGGGCACCTGGTAGAGACCGGACCGCTGGTAGGTGTCGATGTAGTTGAGCCCGGCGGCATCGACCTCGGCGACGACCTGGCCGGCTCCGGCGACCGGGTCGGGCAGCTCGCGCCAGTGCAGGACGTCCGGCCCACCCTGCTCCTCGATCTGGATCCCCCACATGCGGGTCGATCCTACGTGTGCCCTCGACGGCGCGGGCGCGGCGAGTCAGGCGGAGCGGATTGCGACGCCGAGCAGCCGGTCGACGAACGTCTCGTCCAACGGCGCGTGCGTCAGGAGCCGCCGGTAGATGAAGGGTCCGAGCAGCACGTCGGCCAGCACGTCGAGGTCGGTGTCGGCGGCGAGCTCACCGCGTTCGACCCCTCGGCCGAGGATCGCGAGCATCGGAGCCCGCCGGAACTGGACGTAGTCGTCGAGCCGGCTGCGGAGCGAATCGTCGTGGCACGCGACCTCGATCAGGTGCGGGAGGACATCGCTCATGCGCCCCTGCCACATCCGCTCGCCGAGCTCGATGAGGTAGGCGCGCAGGTCGTCGTGCACCGAACCCGTGTCGACGTCGTCGAGCGGACCCATCGCCGAGCGGAGCGCATCGAGGACGAGCTGCTCCTTCGAGGTCCACCGCCGGTAGATCGTGGTCTTCGACACGCCGGCGCGCTCCGCGAGGTCGTCCATCGACATCCCGTTGATGCCGACCTCGCCGGCCAGCTCGAGGGTCGCAGCGAGGATCGCCTCGTCGGCATCGGCCGATCTCGGACGCCCACGGCGCGCTGCGCTCACGGGCCCATTGTGGCCCACGAGCGTCACCGCCGACCCGACGATCGCGGCGGGTTCACTCGCCCGCCGCGGGCGCCAGCGCCGGCTCGTCGACCGGCTTCGACACGACACGAGAAGCGCCCGCCCGGGCAGGCAGGTACCGCCACGCGACCACGGCGGCACCGAAGATGATGACCGCCGAGATCCGTAGCCCGATGCTCAAGGCGTCGACGAACGCCTGGTTCGCGCCGTCGAACAGCGCCGACGCGGCACCGTCGAGCGACTGGGCGACCCGCTGGGCGCTCCCGAGCGAGCTCTCCGCGGCGGCGGTCGCGTCGGCGTCGAGCCCGAGCCCGGCGGCGACGTCGCCGATCCGGCCGGCGTAGACGCTCGACACGATCGAGCCGATGATGGCGACGCCGAGCGCGCCGCCGACCTGGCGGGTGGTGTCGTTGATCGCGGACCCGACGCCGGCCTGCGCTCGCGGGAGCGCGCCCATGACCGACTCGGTCGCTGGCGCCATCGTCATCCCCATCCCCGACGCCATCACGACGAAGTAGGAGATCACCACGACGTAGGGCGTGTCCGGCTCGATGGTCGAGAGCAGCAGCAGCCCGGTCGTGATCAGACCGAGGCCGCCGACCACCACCCGCTTCGTGCCGGCTCGCTCCACCGCCCGCGCCGACAGTGGTGCCACGATCATCATCGTGGCCGCGTGCGGGAGCAGGCGAATCCCGGCCTCCAGCGGCGAGTAGCCGTGGACGAGCTGCCAGTACTGGGTCATGAGGAACAGCGACCCGAACAGCGCGAAGAACACGAGGGTGATCGTCAGGCTCGCAGCGGAGAAGCGCGGGTTCGCGAAGACGGTCATGTCGAGCATGGGGTGGTCGGTGTGCAGCTCCCAGGCCACGAACGCCACGATCGCGACGGCGGCGACGACGAAGCCGCCGACGACGAGACCGTGCGACCAGCCCTTGGCCGGGCCCTCGATGATGCCGAACAGGAGGCTTGCCAGACCGACGACCGAGAGCGCCGCACCGATCGGGTCGAGTCGCCGAGCCTGCTCGTCGCGGGAGGTCGGCACGTAGCGGATGCCGAGGACGAGCGCCACGAGCCCGATCGGGATGTTGATCCAGAACACCGATTGCCACGAGAAGTGCTCGAGCAGGAAGCCACCGGTGATCGGACCGATCGCGACCGCCAGGCCGGAGAAGCCGGCCCAGATGGCGATCGCCCTGCCCCGCTCGGTCGGGTCGCGGAACACGTTGGTCAGGATCGAGAGCGTCGCCGGCATGATCAGCGCGCCGCCGATGCCCATGAAGGCGCGGGTGAGGATCAGCTGGGTGGCGGTCTCCGACATCGCCGCCGCGACGGAGCCGAGGGCGAACAGGACGATGCCGAGCTGGAGCGCGCCCTTGCGCCCGAACCGGTCGGAGAGGCTGCCGGTCGTGAGCAGCAGACCGGCGAAGACGATGACGTAGGAGTCGACGATCCACTGGATCTCGCTGTTCGACGCGTCGAGGTCGCGGATGAGCGACGGGATCGCCACGTTGAGGATCGTGTTGTCCATCACGATGATCAGCAGGCTGAGGCAGAGCACCCCGAGGGTGACCCAGCGCCGATCGTGGACGGCCGGGTCGAGCGGGTCGTGCTGGTCGTGATGCTGGTCGCCGTGCCGGCCGTCGTGCTGGTCGTGACGCTGGCCGTCGTGCCGGTCGGGATGGTCGGTGGCGAGGGTGGTCATGCGACTCCGGGCGGGTGGTGCGGGCGGGTGGTGCGGGCGGGTGGTGCGGGCGGTGATGACGGCGAGGGGAACGCGAAGCCGGTCGGCGCCGGGGATGGTGGCGCCGACCGGCATCGCCGGGGGGACTAACGATACGGAACCGACCAGTATCGTAAATCATTCCCGGCCAGGAACCGACGTGAAGTGACCGACGTCTCGTCCGTTTCAGCCGTAGCTCACGCCGAGTCCCGCTCGGGCGTCGGCGTTCACGCCGTAGGGCGGGATCGGGTAGCGCAAGCCGTTCCGCGACAGCGCCCGCAACCCGTCGATCACCTTGGGGAGGAAGTGGGGCGGGATGGCCATCAGCAGCTCGTCCTCCATCACCCCGCCGTACCGGCGCTCGGCGAAGCACGGGATCGACAGGCTCGGCTCGCCGGTCGCGAGCGCCCTGCCCCACGAGTCGGCGCACGACGACTCGCCGACGCAGCCCCATTCGAGCTTGCGATAGCCCGTCCACTGCAGCCCGTTGACGAACAGGATCATCTGTGCCGGCGTCGCGTAGACCAGGCAGACGTCGGGCGGGTCGAGCCGACCGGATGCGAGTGGCGACACGACGATCGCCTCGTGCGTGCCGAACGACGGCAGGTCCATCGCCGCCTGATGTGCGGCCGCGTCGACCGGCGTCGCGTACCAGACGCCCGCGTAGCGGCTGCCCTCCAGCCACTCGTCGTCACGCGGGTGGAGCCCGACCACGGCGGCGCACTGGTCACCGACCAGGTCGTCCTTGGTCACGCCGACGGTCCAGCCGTTCCGGCACGCCTGACCGATGATCTGATCCATCGTGTGGATCGCCGACGGCCGTCGCAGCTTCGGCACGGCCTCCATCTCGGCGACGGTCACGAAGCGCTTCATCGCGACCGGCGTCGACCGCAACCGCAGCAGCTCGTTCAACGCGGCGACCATCCCGGCGCCGTCGAACTCGGCAGCCCCCACGTTGACCGGCGTTGCGACCACGTCCGACATCTCGCTCATGGCGCCACCGTACGATGTCCGGGTCACCCGGTGCCGTACGGTGGGATCATGACGTGGGAGCTGCTGGTCGACGGGATCGATTTCGGCGAAGGGCCGCGCTGGCACGACGGTCGGTTGTGGTACTCCGACTTCTTCCAGCGGGCGATCTACTCGGTCGGCGTCGACGGCGATCGTCGCGTCGAGCACGGCGACCTCCCCGACCGGCCGTCCGGGCTCGGCTGGATGCCCGACGGGTCGCTGCTCGTCGTGTTCATGACCCGACGCATGCTCATGCGGGTCGGTGACGACGGGGTCTTCAAGGTGCACGCCGATCTCGACCGGGTCGCCGAGTGGCACTGCAACGACATGGTCGTCGCCGCCAACGGAGACGCGTACGTCGGCAACTTCGGGTTCGACCTCGAAGCCGGGGCATCGTTCGCGCCGGCGACGCTCGCCCTCGTGCGCGCCGACGGTACGGTCGAGACCGCGGCCACCGACCTGCGGTTCCCGAACGGATCGGTCATCACCGAGGACGGCTCGACCCTGATCGTTGGACAGTCGTTCGGTGGGAACTACGTCGCGTTCACGATCCATGACGACGGCACGCTGACCGACCGTCGTGAGTGGGCCGCGGTCGAGGGCACGGCACCCGACGGTTGCACGATGGACGCCGGCGGCGGCATCTGGTTCTCCGATGCGGTCGGCTCGCAGGTGGTGCGCGTCGAGGAGGGCGGCGAGGTCACCCACCGCGTCGCGACGCCGCAGCCGACGTTCGCGTGCATGCTCGGCGGCGACGACGGCCGCACGCTCTACGCGCTGTGCAGCCCCGGGAGCCACCCGGACGAGGTCGCTGGAAAGGCGGGCGGCGCGATCCACCAGATGCGGGTCGACCACCCTCGCGCCGGCCGTCCCTGACGGTGAGCCCCTCGGCCGACTGAGCCGGGGGGCTCATCGCACAGCGATGGGGGGATCAGCCGGTGACGAGATCGGCCGTGTGGGGACCGAACTCGTTGGCGACGACGGTCACCCGGTTGGCCGGGAACCCGCCGCGACGGGCGTGCTCGAGGATGACCTCGGCGTCCTCGGCCTCATGCACGCAGTAGACCTTGTCGCCGGCGACGTAGCTGTTGATCCACCGATATGGCACGCCGAGCGACGCCACCGCCGCGTTGGACGTCTTGGAGACGTCAGCGAGCTCTGCTTCGCTCAGCTCGCTGGCGCCGGGAATCTCTCGTTCGATGATGAACCGCTTCATGATGCTCTCTCCTCGTGGGGATGTGGGTGCTCGACGGCGGATGTGCCGTCGACCACCCGGCACTCTCCACGATCGGCGGAACGACGTCATCGGGGATCGCCTCCCATCTTCCGAGGATCCCCACCGACGGTGGGTCTGCGGGACGTACGTGGGGTCGGCGATCCTCCGCCGCCGCTCGTCGACGACCCGCGACGCAGAGCCCGGCCACATCGAGTCGCCCGGCGATCGTTCGTACGACGGAGGTGATCGGAAGGTGGGGGACGACGAGCTCCGAAAATGGGTGTGCACTCCCGATGACGGACGCGGCGCACGTTCCTACGTTCGAGGGACCGACACACACCATCGAACCAAGGAGCTCGACATGTCGTACCCCAGCACCACCAACCCATCCACCACCAACCCATCCACCACCAACTCATCCACCGGCGGGTCCGCACGGCGCCGGCCGATCTCTCGTCGGGTGCTCGCCGTCGCACTGCCCCTGGCGGCGCTCTCGGCGGGGTACGCCGGAGCGCAGGCCGCGTCCGCCACAGCGTCGAAACCCGTGTCTCACCACGTCACCGATCACAAGCTGACGGCGGACGATCACGCCGCCGCCATGCTGGCGACCGCCGGGTTCCAGGACGTGGCGGTCGCCGAGGCCGCCGGCTACGCGTCGACGATCGACGTGCTCGGTTGCTTCCAGAGTCCGGGGCGCGGCGGCATGGGCGTGCACTACCTGAACGGCGACCTCATGGACGCCGCCGTCGACGTCACGAAGCCCGAGGCGCTCGTCTACGAGCTCGATGCCGCGGGCGAGATCGCCGGACTCGTCGCCCACGAGTACATCGTGCCGATCGACGCGTGGACGTCGACGAAGCCCCCGGCCCTGTTCGGCATGAACTTCCATCGGCACCCCACGCTGCCGTTGTGGGTCCTGCACACCTGGCTCTGGAAGGACAACCCCACCGGGGTCTTCGAGGACTGGAACCCTGCAGTCCGGCTGTGCCCGCCCGGGATGCCCGTCTTCGGCACCGACCTGCCGGCGACCCCGTGAGCTCGGCGGGCTGCTCGCCTCCGACGACCGAGGTGGGCAGCCCATCGACGCGGCCATCGAGCCTCATTAGCATTCGATCATGAGGCTGCTGGAGCGAGACGACCATCTCGGTGTCCTCGCCGCCCAGCTGACCCGAGCCCGGGACGGACGTGGCGGCATGGCCGTCGTGTGCGGCGAGTCCGGAGCGGGCAAGAGCACGCTCCTGCAGGAGTTCACCGATCGCATCGTCGACATGACGGTCCTCTGGGGGGCCTGCGACCCGCTGACCACTCCCCGACCGCTCGGTCCGTTCCACGATCTCGCTGCCGAGCTCGGTGACGTCGTCACCTCCCAGCTGCGCACCGCGAGCCAGCCGCACGAGATCTTCACCGCGGTCTTCGAACAGCTCCGGGAGCGCCCGTCCGTGCTCGTCGTCGACGACCTGCACTGGGCCGACCAGGGCACGATCGACCTGCTCCGCTTCCTCCTGAGGCGGATCAGGGTCACGAGCTCGTTCGTCATCGGCGCGTTTCGCGACGACGAGATCACCACCACACACCCCCTGCGCTCGCTGCTCGGTGACGTGGCGCGATCACCCGACGCCGAGACCGCCACGCTGCGTCCGCTGAGCGTCGCAGCGATCACCGAGCTCGCCGAGAACCGCCAGGTCGACCCCGCCTGGCTGCACCGGCTCACCGGCGGGAATCCGTTCTTCGTGGTCGAGATGCTCGATCACGCGGGCGAGGAGATCCCACGTACCGTGCGGGACGCGATCCTCGCCCGTACCCACGGCCTCTCGAATGAGGCATGGGACCTGCTCCACACCCTCGCGTGCGCACCCGAAGCCATTCCCGATCGCCTGCTCGCCGACCTCGGCATCGGACTCGACCCGCTGCTCGAGGTGAACCTCGCGGGACTCATCCGTCGCGGTCCACGCGGCGTCGGCTTCCGCCACGATCTCTGTCGCATGGCGATCGGCGCGACGCTGCCGCCAGGTGGTGAGGTGTCGCTCCACCGACGCATGCTCGACGTGCTCGAGTCGTCGCCACACCCCGACCCGGCCGTGCTCACACACCACGCGCTGGGGGCCGGGGACGCGGCTCGCACGCGCGCCCACGCGACCGAGGCCGGTCGGGTCGCGGCCCGGTCCGGCGCTCACACCCAGGCGGCTGCCTTCTTCGCGACCGCGCTCGAGCAGCCGGGTGCCATGCCGGCAGCGGACGAGGCCGGACTGCTCGAGCTGCTCGCCCGCGAGTGCTACCTGCTGGATCGACTCGCCGATGCGATCGCCGCCAGCGACCGGGCGATGTCCCTCCGCGAGCAGATCCACGATCCCACCGGCGTCAGCAGCAATCACCATGCGCTCGCGATGTACCACTGGTACCACGCCGACCGGGATCTCGCCGTGCGGCACGCCTCGGCCGCGGAAGCCGTGCTCGAGGGCGATCCTGCTCAGCGATCCGACGCGGAGCTGCGCGAGCTCGGCCACGCCGTCGCGATGCAGGCGTACCTGGCCATGCAGTCCAACGACATCCAGCGGGCGCGGTTGCTGGCGGCACACGCGAGCGAGGTCGCGTGCGTCGTCGACGACCCGCCCCTCTCGATGCGCGCACAGCTGACCCGAGGCATCTGCGACATGTTGGACGGCGACCAACGTGGCCGCGACGCGACCCTGTCGATCCTCGACTCGGCCAGCACGCTCGACGAGATCCACTCGAGCGGCTACAGCAACCTCGTGTATCTCGATGTCGAGCAACGACGGTTCCGCCACGCTGCAGAGATCCTCGGCTTCACCGTGCCGCTCACCGTCGAACGAGATCTTCCCATCTGCCGTGTCTGGCAACTCGGCGCTCGAGCACGGATGAAGCTCCTGCGAGGTGACTGGTCGGATGCGCTCGCGGACGCCGATTCCGTGCTCGGACGACCGAGTGCGCCGATCGCCCGAACATGGCCTCACCTCGTTCGTGGCGTGATCGAGCTGCGCCGACATGGCGGCGGCGACGTGGACATCGATGCGGCATGGGACCTGGCGGTTCGGCTGGACGAGCCGATCCGCCTGTTCCCGGCCGCCGCCGCGGTGATGGAGCGCGCGTGGCTGAACGGCGTCGCCGACGGTCGTGTGGAGGCGTGCAGGGAGCTGCTCGCCACGGCGTTCGGTCCCGGGTTGGAGTGGGGGCGAGGCGAGCTGGCCACGTGGCTCTGCCGGCTCGACCCCGGTGCGGGGACGGAGATGTCGATCGACGTCACCGCCATGGGCGTCGCCGAGCCGTTCCGGCTCCAACTCCGGGGCGACTTCGACGGCGCGGCGGCACGTTGGTCGGCGCTCTCGGCACCGTACGACCAAGCGCTCGCCCTCGTCGACGCCGGCACGACGCAGAGCACGCGTGTCGGGCTCGATCTGCTCGATCGGCTCGGAGCCGACCACGTGGCTGCCAAGGTCCGGCTGGATCTGCGCCGAGGAGGAGCGGTCTCCGTACCTGCGCGCCGGCGCTCGGCGACACTGGCCAACCCCGCAGGACTCACCACCCGCCAGGTCGAGATCTTGGCCCTCGTCGCCGACGGATCGACCAACGCCGAGATCGCGAACCGACTGTTCATCTCC
Organism: Ilumatobacter sp.; assembly: GCA_035461925.1. Taxonomy (GTDB): domain Bacteria; phylum Actinomycetota; class Acidimicrobiia; order Acidimicrobiales; family Ilumatobacteraceae; genus Ilumatobacter. Next base: position 6,061 of record DATHUU010000096.1, on the reverse strand, counting down.
GCCAAGACGGTCGACCATCACGTCTCCGCAGTGCTCGCGAAGTTGCAGGTCGTCAGCCGCCGCGACGCCGTCCGTCGTGCCGGCGAGCTCGGCATCGTGGGCTCACCGGATGTCAACGACGCGACGGAGGCGACCCCACTCGATCGGTGAGGATCGTGAGCGCCGTGTGACGCTGCTTCGGTCGACCAGGACGGCGTGGTCAGGCGAGTGATTCGCGGACGAACCGCACGACGGGGTCGCTCCCGACCGAGCAGTTCGAGAGGACGGTGGCGGTCACGTCGCGGTCCGGGTGGTGACGTGTCCAGCTGGCCACACCGGCGTCGCCGCCGTCGAGCTCCACCCAGCCGGTGTCCCCTGGCAGCCAGAACCCGAGGCCGAAGGCGTAACGATCCGACACCGTGCTGTGCGGACGCGTCATCAGGGTCACCGTCTCGTGCGAGACGATCTCCCCGGCGAACAACGCCTGCCACATCGTCCGCAGGTCGCGCACGGTGGTGTAGGCACCCCCGTCGCCGACACCGACGACGGGGAGGTGGAGCACGTTCGTACGCAGCCCCGAGGTCGTGAGGTAGCCGCGCGCGGCCCGGCCGGGGAGCTCGTCCGAGCGGAGGAACGCCGTGTCCTGCAGACCGGCCGGTCGGCACACGAGGTCACGCACGAGGTCGTGGTACGGCGTGCCGGCGGCGCGCTCGGCGAGCAGGGCGAGCACGACGTACCCGCCGTTGCAGTAGGTGAAGTGCGAGTCGGGTTCGAACGCGGTGGGGAAACCGTCGAGCACCCGCAGGTAGGACTCCGCTGTATCGAGCTGGTGGACGGGCACGGTCATGACGTAGTCGGTGATGTCGTCGAGGAGCTCCTCGTCGAGGTAGTCGCCGATGCCGGATCGATGGGCGAGCAGGTGCTCCACCGTGACGCGGTCGTCGACGAGCGGCAGGTCGGCACCGAGCAGTGACCGTGCGGTCGTCCGCAGGCTCAGCACGCCCTGCTCGACGAGCCGCATCACGGTCAGCGCGGTCAGCCCCTTCGTCGCGCTGGCGGTGCCGAACTGCGTCGCCATCGTGTTCGGGACCCCGTGTGCCCGGTCGGCGTCGCCGAACGCGACCTCGAGGACCACCTCGTCGCCGTGATCGACGCGTACGACGCCCGAGAACTCTGCGGTCGCTGCCACCACGTCCAGTGCGTCGCCGTCGATCGTCATCGGCGCGACCGTACCGGACGGTGCGGGGGCCTCAGCCGCCGTTCGGCAGCGTCAACCGGAACGTCGCGCCACGCCCCGTTCCGGCGGAGCTCGCCGTGACGTCGCCGCCGTGGGCGCGGGCCAGGCTCCGAGCGATGGTGAGTCCGATGCCCCGGCCCGACCGGCCCGACGCGCTCGGTGCGCGATGGAACCGTTCGAAGATGGCCTCGGTCTGGTCTGTGGCGAAGCCGTCGCCGGTGTCGGTGATCTCGACCCACGTCACGCCGTCACGCCCGGCGCGCACCGTGACCGACCCCCCGGCGGGCGTGTGCTCGAGGGCGTTGCCGAGGACGTTCGTGAGGACCTGCGCCAGGCGTTGGTCGTCGCCGACCACCGGGAGGGGTCCCGAGGGAGGATGGTCGAGGTGGACACCGGCGTGCTCGTACTGCGGAGCCAGCCGCGCGACCACACCCGCGACCACCGTGGCGAGATCCATCGGTCTGAGATCGACCGTCAGGGTTCCCTCGTCGGCCCGCGACAGCAACGTCAAGTCGTCGACGAGTCGTTCGAGCCGCTTCGCCTCGTCGGCGAGGAGCACGAAGGTCCGGTCGGTCGGCCCGATCACCCCATCGACGAGCCCCTCAAGATGGCCGCCGATGACGGTCAACGGCGTGCGCATCTCGTGGGCCACCTCACCGAGCAGCTGGGATCGGCGCCGCTCCGTGTCGGCCAGGTGTTGACCGAGGACGTTGACGTCCTCGGCGAGCGATGCGAGCTCGCGCTCCGCCGGTGCGTCGACACGAACGGAGTAGTCGCCAGCGGCCATGCGGCGGGTCGCGCCTCGGACCTCGTCGAGGGGGCGCAGCAATCGACTGCCGACGAACCACGCGACGATCGCCGCGACGACGAGAGCCGCGCCGGTCCCGGCCAGGAGCGCCCGCCACAGGGACGCGTCGAGCGCCTCGGCGAGCTGGGTCTCGTCCACCGGCGTGGAGACTTGGTCGTTGCGACCCGGCCCGCGTCCCTGCCCGAGGCCGAACCCGCCGATGCGACGCTCGTAGACGGTGCGCGTGACGGCCGCCCCGACGAGGACCATCGCGACGGCACCGCTCGCGACCACGACGGCGTACGAGAGGAACAGCCGCGTGCGGAGTCGACGCGGCAGCAGGCTCACCGCGGCACCGCCACGAGCTTGTAGCCGACCCCGCGCACGGTACCGACGAAGCGGGGCGCGTCCGCGGCGTCGCCGAGCGCGCGTCGCAGGTTGCGGATGTGGACGTCGACGATGCGCTCGTCGCCGTAGAAGTCCCACCCCCAGACGCGCTCGGTGAGCTGCCGGCGCGTGAACACGCGACCGGGTGTGCCGGCGAGCGCGTCGAGGAGCTCGAACTCGAGGGTGGTGAGCTCGACCGGGTCGCCGTCGACGAGCACCTCGCGTCGACCCCGATCCACCACCAGACCATCGAACCGACGCACGTCCTCGTCGTCGTCCCCGACGACCCCCGGCTGGGCCCTCCGCAGGACGGCCCGGACCCTTGCGACGAGCTCACGCGGGCTGAACGGCTTCGTCAAGTAGTCGTCGGCGCCGAGCTCGAGACCGATCAGCTTGTCGGTCTCCTCGGCGCGCGCCGACAGGACGATGACGGGCAGGTTCGACGTCCGACGCACCTCGCGGAGGACATCGAACCCGTCGACGGTGGGCAAGCGGAGATCGAGCACCATCAGGTCCGGTGGTCGTCGCGCGATGCGCGCGAGCGCCTCGTCCCCGTCGGCGGCCGCGTCGACCGCGAACCCCTCCGCGCGGAGGTACGTCGCCACGAGGTCGCGGATGCCCGCTTCGTCGTCGACGACCAGGATGAGCGCACCGGCCACGTTCACAGTGTCGCCCGCCACCGATGTCCGGACCAGGGTCCAGCGACCCGGCAGGCGTCGCATGGTCCTCGTCCTTCCTCGCGGTGCTGCCGGGGCAGCGCCCCGGTAGCACCTTCGTGATCCGCAGGGTCGTCACCGACCGCCACGGCCCGGGCCGACCTGGTCGCCCATGCCGTACGGCTCGCGGTCCTGCTCCTGGTACCGGCGGGTGTCCTGCTGCCGCGGGACGCCCGTTCCGTCCTCGACTCGAGCCCGGTTCCGGGCCTGGTCGCCGGTGCAGGCGTCGCAGTCCTCGACCCGCGCCTGGTTCCCCACCATCTCGCCCTGGCCGTCCTCGACCCGGACCTGCTCACGCACCCGCACCTGTGCCTGCTCGCACTCGTCGCACTCGTGCGCCTGGAGGCGCTGCTGCGTGCGCTCGTGATCGCCGGTCCCGTCGTGCAGCCGGAGCTGGTCACGGCTCTGGTCCTGGTCGCACACGACCGTGGTCGATGTCTCGGTCTCGGTCTCGGTCACGTCGTCATCCGTCTGCGCCACCGCGATCCCCACAGGGACGGCGAGCGCGCCGACGGCGGTGATCGTCCACAGGATCCTCTTCATCACCTCTCCTCTCGTTGTGCCGGTCGTCAGACTCGGGATGCCCGTGCGGCCGGTGGTGCTTCCGTTCTCTCTTTCCAGCTCCATCTCCTCATGCGGGCATGGAGCCACGAGGGCGACGGGTGTGAAGTTCCCATGAAGCGACCGGTACCGTCCGGCGGTCATGCGCGTGGTCACGTGGAACGTCAACTCGATCCTGGTCCGCCACGGTGACGTCATGGCATGGCTCCGCCGGAACCAGCCCGACGTCGTGCTGCTGCAGGAGACCAAGTGCACTGATTCCGCGTTCGACGAGCTGATCCGGCCGGAGCTCGAGCACCTCGGTCACGAAGTCGCGCACTGGGGCCGAGACCACTTCAACGGCGTGGCGATCGCGAGCCGGGTCGGACTCGCCGACGTTCGCCGCGGGTTCCCCGACCGACCATCCGCACCGTTCGACGAACCGCGACTGCTGAGCGCGACGTGTGGCGACGTGCGCGTGTGGTGCGTCTACGTGCCGAACGGTCGCCGACGCGCGGACCCCCACTGGTACTTCAAGCTCGAGTGGCTGCGCCGCCTCCGCGACGCCGTCGCGACCGACGTCGAACGCGGCGTGCCGACGATCGTCGCGGGTGACGTCAACGTCCAGCGTGCCGACATCGACGTGTACGACCCGACGCGCTGGCGCAACCGCAACCACGCCACGCCCGAGGAGCGAGCGGCGATCGCTGCCATCGTCGACGTCGGGCTCCGTGACGTGATGCGGGAGCGGTACCCCGACCCGGGCGTGTACACGTGGTGGAACTACCGGCCAGGCCAGTTCGCGAAGAACAAGGGCATGCGCATCGACCTCGTGCTGTGCACCGGCGACGTCGCGGACCGCGTGATCGACGTCCAGATCGACCGTGAGGAGCGGGCGAGGCCGGTCACGAGCGACCACGCGCCGGTGGTCGTCGACCTCGCCCCGTAGGCGCCGATCAGCGACGCGACGTGCGCGGACCCCGGCCGGCGATCGCCTGCAGCACGAGCAGCAGCAGGACGCTGCCGATCGCGGCGACCACGATCGTCCGGAGCGAGAAGTCGCCGATGCCCTCCTCGTCGATCAGCGACATCAGCCCACCACCGATGAGCGCTCCGATGACCCCGACGATCATCGTGTAGATGCAGCCGGTGCGACTGTCCTTCACGATCCACCGCGCCAGCCCGCCAGCGAGCAACCCGACGACGATCCACCCCAGCAGGTTCATACCCGGACCGTACCCGGTTCGGGAGAAGTCGGACGGCTCACTGACGCAGGTACGAGTTCACCAGGGTGCGCAGGACGTGATCGGGCTGCGCACCGATCACGGTGTTGATCACCTCGCCACCACGCATGAACAGCAGCATCGGGATGCTGCGCGCCTCGTACCGCTGGGCGACCGTCGGGGACTCGTCGACGTTCACCTTCACGACCTTGAGTCGTCCGGCGAAGTCACGGCTCAGCGCCTCGAGGATCGGGGCGACCATCCGGCACGGACCGCACCACGGCGCCCAGAGGTCGACCATGACGAGCTGATCGGTGTCGACCGCCGATGCGAAGTCGCCGTCGCCGGCGTCGACGAGCCACGGCAGATCACTGTGGCACTTCGGACAACGGGGGTGCCCCTTCGCGGTGACCGGCACGCGGTTCTTGATGCCACACGACGGGCACCCGACGACAGGAGCTGCCATGCCTCGAACGCTACTTGCGTCCCCGACGATCGCGCACCCTCCATCGTGCGCACCCCTCCGTCCCGACGGGCTCCGGCGTGTAGCGTCCGGCGTCAGGGAGGGGACCATGAACGACCTGCACTGGTGGTCGGCCGTCGACCTCGCCGCTGCCATCCGCGGCCGCGAGGTCTCGGCGATCGAAGCGCTCGAACACCTGGTGGCGCGCATCGAGCGCCTCGACGGTCCGATCAACGCCGTCGTCCGGTGGGACCTCGATCGAGCCCGCGACGCGGCCCAGGAGGCCGACCGAGCGGTGGCCCGCGGCGACGAGCTCGGCCCGTTCCACGGCGTCCCGATGACGGTCAAGGACTCGTTCCAGACCGAGGGATGCGTCACGACGTCGGGGAGCCCCGATCTCGCCGACTTCGTCCCGACCGAGGACGCGTGGCCGGTCGCGAAGATGCGTGCCGCGGGCGCGATCCCGTTCGCCAAGACGAACCTGCCGATCTTCGCCGGCGACATCCAGAGCTTCAACGAGGTCTACGGCACCACCAACAACCCCCACGACGTGTCGCGCACCTGCGGCGGCTCGTCCGGCGGGTCGGCGGCGGCGCTCGCGATGGGGTTCACCCCGATCGAGCTCGGCTCCGACATCGGCGGCTCGATCCGCGTCCCGGCGCACTACTCGGGCGTGTCGGGCCACAAGCCGAGCTACGGCATCGTCCCCGCCCACGGCCAGATCCCCGG
>DATHUU010000095.1:0-21206 GCA_035461925.1 Ilumatobacter sp. | reverse complement strand
CACGCGACGGCTCGCATCACGCGCTGACGACCGATCCGATCGGCCAGGACCGCCAGCGGGAGCACGACCACGATGCCGGCGCGCACCACGCTCATGGCGTTGCCGAAACCGGTGTCGCCGACGCCGAAGTCGTCCGCGGCGAACTGGGCGGTCTGGGTGAACAGCGTGTTGGTGAACGCCGAGGACATCGAGGCGGCAGCGAGGAGGCCGAGCACGAGACCCTGTCGCGCGTCGATCTGGTCGGGGGGCGCCCACCAGGGCGGGGTGGTCCGGTGGATCGTGCCCTTGCGGGCGATGGCCCATCGCACCGGGAGCGCGAACAACCACGCGAACCAGGGGATCGTCAGCCGATAGGTGGTCGACTCGTCCAGCCGGCCGTCCCGGCTGGTGACGACCCGCTCGTATCCGGCGAAGGGTCCGTGCCGTTGGACGAACCGCTGCGGATCGTCGTCCGGACCGGCGCCGACGCGGTCCTCGCTCACCAGGTCGTCGCGGGGTGCGAGCACGATCCGGCGGTGGTCGTCGTCGTCAGGCCAGCGGCGACTGACCGTTCGATCCCGTCCGAGCACCCCGGCAGCCTAGGGAACGGGCGAGGGGACGCCTCCCGCCGCCGGGCCGTTCCGGACCCGCGCGGACACCCGCATGGGCATACTGGAGGACATGCCCGCCCCCGACGAGTGCTGCATCTCGGTTCGCAGCGGTCGACGGCTACGCGGGGAGGTGGTGGTCCCGGGGGCGAAGAACTCGGTGCTCAAGCTGATGGCAGCGAGTCTGCTCGCCGACGGGAGCTACGAGCTCACCAACGTTCCCGACATCGCCGACGTCGGCATCATGGCCGACCTGCTCGTCGGGCTCGGTCTGCGAGTGTCGCTGCCCGAGCCGGGCCTCGTCACCATCGAGAACCGCGGCGACATCCTCCCGGTGGCGCCCTGGGAGCTCACCGAGCGGATCCGCGCGTCGATCAACGTGCTCGGCCCGCTCCTGGCCCGGTGCGGGTACGTCCGGCTGGCGATGCCGGGTGGCGACGACTTCGGGTCGCGCCCGATCGACCTGCACGTCGCCGGGCTGGAGCAGATGGGGGCGACGTTCACCTACGGCGACGGGTTCGTCGAGGCACGTGCCGTTCGGCTCCACGGGGCCGACATCGTCTTCGAGTTCCCCAGCGTCGGCGCCACGGAGAACCTCCTGACGGCCGCCGTCCTCGCCGAGGGTGAGACGACGATCGGCAACGCGGCGCGGGAGCCCGAGATCATCGACCTCTGCGACTTCCTCACGTCGATGGGAGCACAGGTGGACGGCATCGGCACCTCCACGCTGCGGGTCACGGGTGTCGCACGCCTCCACGGGTGCGAGCACGAGACCGTGCCCGACCGGATCCAAGCCGCCACCTACATCGCGGCGTGTGCCGTGGCCGGAGGCGAGCTCGACCTGCTCAACGCCAAGCCCGAGCACATGCGGATGGTGCTGGCGCGGTTCACCGACATGGGCCTCGAGTTCGGGGCGCTCCCGTACGGGCTCCGGGTGAGCGCGCCGGAGCGGATGCGGTCGATTGACATCGCCACACTCCCGTACCCCGGCATCGCCACCGACTACAAGCCGCTGATCATCACCATGCTCTCGGTGGCGGAGGGCACGGGCATCGTGACCGAGAACCTGTACCCCGGCCGGTTCCGCTACGTGGAGGAGCTCCAGCGGATGGGAGCCGACATCCGCACCACCGGCCACCACGCGGTGGTGCGCGGCGTGTCGCGTCTCGTCGGCACCGATGTCGTCGCGCACGACATCCGGGCCGGTGCGGCGATGGTGGTGGCCGGTCTCGCCGCGGAGGGCACGACCCGGATCACCGGGGTGCACCACATCGACCGTGGCTACGACGACCTCGTGGGCCGTCTGCGCTCGGTCGGCGCCGAGATCGAGCGGAGCAGCTGAGACCCGACCGAGGGCGGTTCACGACCCTCGTGGTGCGGTGTGCTCGTCGCCGTGGTCGATCGCATCGACACGACGCTTGGCGACGGCCAACACGGCGATGATGATCACGATCGGTCCGGCGACGAGCAGGACCTCGTCCCATCCGCCCTGGTGCGCCACGAGGGCGACCTGGCGATGGAACATCGTGCTCATGTTCGGCATGGTACGGGATCTGCTGATTGAATGGTCTCTGCCATGCGCGCACAAGTCGAAGCCTGCATCGAAGTGATCCGGCCCGCCCTCCAGGCCGACCACGGTGATATCGAGCTCGTCGACGTCGACGAAGAGACCGGGGTGGTGTCCGTCCGGCTCGTCGGCGCGTGCGGCACGTGTCCGGTCTCCACCCAGACCCTGAAGGGCGGGATCGAGCGGATCATGCGCGACCGCGTCGACGGTGTGACCGAGGTCGTCAACGTGGCCGACGCCGAAGCCGCGATCGACAGCCCGGTCTGACGGTGCGCCGGGGCGTGCTTTCGCACGCGGCCACCCGCTCTGCCAACCTGGTCGGTCGATGGCCCGCACGACCGATCCCGACGTACTGTTCGCCGCCGCGCTCGACGGTGACCGCGGCGCCGTTGCCCGCCTCCTGTCGATCATCGAGCGGGGTGGCGAACCCGCCCGTCGGGTCGGGCGGCTCGCGTACCCGCGCAGCGGCGAGGGCTACACGGTCGGTCTGACCGGTGCCCCGGGTTCGGGCAAGAGCACCCTCACGAGCGCGGCGATCGGGCACCTGCGGCGGCTCGACATCGAGGTCGCCGTGCTGGCGATCGATCCGTCCTCCCCGTTCACCGGTGGCGCGATCCTGGGTGACCGGGTCCGGATGCAGGACCACGCGACCGATCCCGGCGTCTTCATCAGGTCGATGGCGACCCGCGGACACCTCGGTGGCCTGTCGCTGGCGACTCCCGAGGCCGTCCGTCTGCTCGACGCGATCGGCCGCCGTTGGATCCTCGTCGAGACCGTCGGGGTCGGACAGGTCGAGGTCGAGATCGCCGGGAAGGCCGACACCACCGTCGTGGTCGTCAATCCGGGCTGGGGCGACAGCGTGCAGGCGAACAAGGCCGGCCTGATGGAGATCGCCGACGTGTTCGTCATCAACAAGGCCGACCGCAACGGTGTCGACGAGACCCGACGCGACCTCGAGCAGATGCTCGAGCTCTCCGATCTGCCGCCCGACGCCTGGCGACCGCCGATCGTGCCGACCGTCGCATCGTCGGGCGAGGGCGTGTCGGACCTCTGGGACGCCGTCCTGGCGCACCGAGCGCACGCGGAGCAGAGTGGCGTACTCGCGAGCCGTCGATCGTTCCGGTCAGGCGAGGAGCTCCGCGAGATCGTCGTCAATCGGCTGCGCGAGCGGGCCAGGGAGATCTGCACCGGCCAGCGGTGGGACGAGCTCACCGAGGCCGTCGCCGACCACACCGTCGACCCCTGGACCGCCGCCGACGAGATGCTCCACGGCATCTGACCCCGATCGTTTCGTCTGCCTCGAACCAGGCAGCGACCGGTGACGGGCAGACCGAACGAAAGGGGGCATGATGGAGGGATGGGTGACGAGATGACCGATGTGGTGCTGCTGGAGCGGCGTGAGGACGGGGTTGCCGTCGTCACGCTGCACAACGGGAAGGTGAACGCGCTCTCGGGCGCCGTCGTCGCGCGATTGCACGAGATCGCGAACGAGCTCACGGCGAACCCGCCGGGCGCGGTGGTGGTCACCGGCGGCGACCGGATCTTCGCGGCCGGCGCCGACATCTCCGAGTTCGGCGGACCCGACGAGGCGGTCGGCATCACCGCCCGCATCCACGATGCGCTCGACGCTCTGGCCGCGGTCCCGCGCTTCGTGATCGCCGCGGTGTCCGGCTACGCGCTGGGTGGCGGGTGCGAGCTCGCGCTGGCGTGCGACTACCGCATCGCCGGCGAGAAGGCGGTGTTCGGTCAGCCCGAGATCCTGCTCGGTACGATCCCCGGCGGTGGCGGGACCCAGCGGCTCGCCCGTCTCGTCGGCCCGAGCAAGGCCAAGGAGATCTGCATCACCGGGCGCCAGGTCAAGGCTGACGAGGCGCTGCGGATCGGGCTGGCCGACGAGCTCGTCCCGAACGACGAGCTCCACGAGCGTGCCTTGGCACTGGCAGCCGAGTGTGCACGCGGCGCCGTCCTGTCACAGGCGTTCGCGAAGCAGGCGATCGACATCGGCCTGTCGATCCCGTTGGCCGAGGGCCTGCGGGTCGAGCAGGACCTCTTCGTCGAGACGTTCCGGACGAACGACAGCCAGATCGGGGTCCGCAGCTTCCTCGAGCACGGTCCGGGCAAGGCCGAGTTCACCGGCACCTGATCCCGGACCCACCCTCGAGGCGACCGGCGTCACCCGCGCGTGAGCGCTTCGGCGTACACGCCGAGGGTGCGTGACGCGATCGCATCCCACGAGTAGCTCGCCTGCAGCAGCTCCTTGCCGTGTGCCACGAGCTCGTCGGCGAGCGCGACGTCGGTGAGCACCCGCTCGATGCAGTCGGCCAGCTCCGCAGCGTTGCCGGGCTCGAACAGCAGTGCCGACCCGGTGCCACCGACGAGCTCGCCGAGCCCGCCGGTGTCGGCGACGATGAGAGGTGCCCCGGCGGCGAGGGCCTCCAACGCCACCACGCCGAACGGCTCGTACAGCGACGGGATCACCACGCACCCCGCGCGGTGGATCGCGGCACGGAGCTCGTTGTCGGACAGGAAGCCCGGGAGCTCCACGAGGTCGCCCACCCCGGCGATGTCGATCTGCGACTGCAGCTCCGGGAGGTAGCTCCCGCGCCCGGCGATCATGCAATCGAGGCCGGCAACCCGGTAGCGCAGCGCGCTGATGGCGCGTGCCAGCACCTGGAAGCCCTTCTCGTACTGCACCCGACCCCACGCGAACACGAGCCCGGTGCGTGGCCGGCCGACGTCCTCGCCCGGACCGGCCGCTTCCCACCAGGCGGGATCGATGCCGATCGGAACACGCGTCACCAGATCGGGGCTCATCTCGAACCCGTCGATCACGTCGCGCACCATCAGCTTGGTGGCGGCGATGACGTGACGGGACCGGTGCGCCTGCCACCACTCGACGCTGTTGATGTCGGTCTGTCGACCGGGAGCCAGGTGTCCACCGTGGCGACCGCGCTCGGTGCCGTGGAAGGTCGTGACGATCGGGACCCCGTACAGGTGAGCGAGCACGTCGCCGGCCCAGGCGACACCCCAGTCGTGGGCGTGGATGATCTCCGGCCGCCACTCACCGAGCAGCGACGACATCGAGACGAAGTGGTGGTTCGCGGACGCGGTCGCGGCGACCGGGTCGTCGGGCAGCCAGGGCAGGTCGGCGTCCGCCCGCAGCACCCGGACGCCGCCGAGATCGCTGTCGACGTCGGTTCCGACGGGCCGGCGCGTGATGAGCGCGACATCGTGGCCCGCGCGATGGAGTCCGTGTGCGAGACCGTCGACGTGGGCGGCCATCCCACCAGCCGAAGTCGGCGGGTACTCCCACGAGAGCATCAGGATGCGCACGGCCGCACGATAGCGATCGCGTCCCGGACGAGACGGGACGATCAGGTCAGGGCAGCAGCCCCGCGCAGCGACTCGGCCGCTTGCTCGGGTGGCACGATGTTGATCAGCACGCCCGTCCCACGCTCGAACCCCGCCTGGGTCACCAGGTTCGGCCAGATGTGGATGTGCCAGTGGTACTCGCCCGTGTGCGCATGCGGCGCGGTGTGGAAGCCGACGTTGTACGACACGTCACCGATCACCCGGTTGAGGAAGGCAGTGGCGTCGCGCATGGCCCGTCCGACGGCTTCGAGCGAGGCGTCGTCGGCATCTTGCAGGTGAAGTTCGTGGCGGCGCGGGACGATGAGCAGCTCGTACGGAGAACCGCTCCAATACGGACACAGCACGGCGACGTCGTCGTTCGCGAACACGACCCGCTCGCCGGTGGCGACCTCGGCCTCGACCGTGGTGCACAGCAAGCAGCCGCCGGCGAAGCGGGCGAAGGCGCGCTCCTCGTCGAGCACCTCGCCCGGTACGAACGGGAGTCCGAGGAGCTGACCGTGGGGGTGCGACAGCGAGGCGCCCGCCTCACGTCCGTGGTTGACGATCGCCTGGGTGTACCGGATGTGGGGGATGTCGGCGTGCTGGATGAAGCGTCGCTTCAAGGCGAGCATCAACCGCGACGTCTCGTCGTCGTCGAGCTGGTCGAGCGAGAGATCGTGCTTCGGGCTGTACACGAACACCTCGTGGATCCCGGTTCCCTCGGCCATCACGTGGACCGGACCCTCGTGGTGCACGGCGAAGCCCTCGTCACCCTGGAACGCCGGGTACCGGTTCGGGATCACTCGGATCTGCCACGAACCACCCTCGTCGATCGTCTCGAGCGCCGGCGGCGTGGACTCCTCGTTGCCGGGGCAGAAGGGGCACGGTCGGGCCTCGTCGGCGTCGTCGAGAATGGCGCGTGGCGCGAACGCCGCGGGCCGCTGGGCCCGCTCGGCGACGATGGTGACCCACCGGCCCGTCAGCTGGTTCAAGCGCATCTGGCTCATCAGAACCCTCAGGATAGGGCGGACGGCCAGCCGATGGTGACACCCTCCGTGGAAACCGGTCGGCCGTTCGTCACGTCCTGCGGTAGACGGTCACGTGTCGCGGCGACGACGCCAGGAAGGGCGCGCCGCCGAACGCCTCCCATCGGTGCTCGACGTCGAGGCCGGCGGCAGATGCCATCGCGTCGAGTTCGGCCGGTGATGCGTACCGGATCGACCACGGCCGGAGCCGGACGCCTCCGGTCTCGGTGAGCTCGACGAACTGTCCGTCCGCGCGATGCGCGCGCGCGTCGTGGCGGCTGATCGAGAGCACCACTCGGTCCGCGGCGAGCGTGCGGACCTCGATCCGGTCGCCGTCGCGCGCCGGTTCGTCCGGCACGAAGGCCTCGACCACGAATCGACCGCCCGGGGTCAGACGTTCGGCGATCGAGGTGAAGCAGGCCCGTTGCCGATCCGCGGTGAGGAGGTTGAAGATCGTGTTGTAGGCGACGAAGGCGAGCGTGAACGGGCCGTTGGGGAGGTCGTCGACCATGTCACCCTCGTGCACGACGACCGTGGGTCGCCGAGAACGTGCTCGCAGCCGGTCGAGCATCTCGGCGCTGCTGTCGAGGCCGACGACCCTGAGGTGCGGTGCGCGCTCGGCGAGCGGGATCGCGAGCCGCCCCGTCCCGACGCCGAGCTCGAGCACCGGTCCGTCGCCGGCGAGACGCGCGAGGTCGGTCACCGTGGCGTCGACGTCCGAGACACCGGCGTACCAGTCGTCGTACACGTCGGCGAACGCACGGCCGTAGGTGGTGTCGTCGTACCCGTCCACGGCCGAACCGTACCGGCCACTCCCGCCGCATCGGTAGCGTGGTCCCGTGGCGCTCACCTATCTCGACCACGCAGCGACGACGCCGATGCGGCCGGCCGCGGTCGACGCGATGCTGCCGTTCCTCACCGAACGGTTCGCGAACCCGAGTGGCTCGCACCGATTCGCGCGCGACGCGCGACGTGCGATCGACGAAGCCCGTGACTCGATCGCCGAACGGCTGGGGGTCCGACCTGGTGAGGTGGTGTTCACCGGGTGCGGCACCGAGTCCGACAACACGGTCGTCGCCGGCGTGGACGGTGTGGCCGTGTGCCCGGCGGTCGAGCACCACGCGGTGCTGCATCCCGTCGAGGCACGCGGCGGCCGCGTCGTCGGCGTCGACGCGAGCGGACACGTCGACCTCGACCTGCTCGCGGACGCGTTGGACGACCAGGTCGGTCTCGTCAGCGTGATGGCGGTCAACAACGAGGTCGGGACCGTCACCGATCTGGCAGCCGTCGCCGGCGTCGTCCGCGAGCGGGCGCCCGGTGCGCTGCTGCACACCGACGCGGTCCAGTCGGTGTGCTGGCTCGATGTGCGCGAGATCGCGCGGCTCGTCGATCTGATGTCCTTCTCGGCCCACAAGTTCGGTGGCCCGAAGGGCGTCGGTGTCCTCACCATCCGCGACGGTGTGCGGGTGGCGCCGCTGATCACCGGGGGCGGACAGGAGCGCGACCGTCGCAGCGGCACCCACAACGTGGCGGGCATCGTCGCGTTCGACGCCGCGCTCCGCGAGACCGACGCCACCCGGTCGGCGGAGAACGAACGCATCTCGGCGCTGCGCGACCGGCTCGTCGACGGGCTCCAGGGTCTGGTCGGCGGCGTGCACGAGACCGTGCCCCGCGGTCGCAAGATCGCCGGCTCCGCCCACGTCTGCATCGAGGGCATCGAGAGCGAGTCTCTGCTCTACCTGCTCGACGAGGCGGAGGTGTGCGCGAGCGCAGCCTCGGCGTGCGCGTCGGGAGCGATGGAGCCGTCCCACGTGCTCGCTGCGATGGGCGTGTCACGCCGACTCGCGACCGGCGCGCTCCGCATGTCGCTCGGGACGACCACGACCGTCGCCGACGTCGACCGTGCCGTCGACGTGGTCGCCGACGCGGTCGATCGCCTCCGGCGGGCGGCCCCCGGCTCGTCGGGATCCGGACCGTGAAGGTCCTCCTCGCGATGAGCGGCGGTGTCGACTCGTCGGTCGCCGGTGCGCTCCTGCTGGACTCGGGCCACGACGTCGTCGGCGTCACCATGAAGCTGTGGGGCGGCGACAGCGACACCGGCTGCTGCAGCGTCAGCGATGTCGACGACGCCCGGCGTGTAGCGCAGCAACTCGGCATCGACCACCTCGTCTTCAACTTCGGCGACGACTTCGATCGGCACGTCGTCGACCCGTACATCCGCGACCACGCGCTCGGCGTCACGCCGAACCCCTGCGTCGAGTGCAATCGGCACGTCAAGTTCGACCGGCTGCTCACCCGTTCGGAGCAGCTCGGGTTCGACGCCGTCGCGACCGGCCACCACGCGCGCATCGGAAGGACGTCGTCCGGTGCCTACACGCTCGAGCGCGGCGCGGACGCCGCGAAGGACCAGAGCTACGTGGTCCACATGCTCGACCAGACGACGCTCGCGAGGACGATGTTCCCTGTCGGATCGATCGACAAGGCCGCGGTGCGCCGGATGGCCAGGGAGATGGGACTCCGCACGGCATCGAAGCCCGACAGCCAGGATGTCTGCTTCATCACCTCGACGGGTGGCCGCGAGACGTTCCTCGGTGATCGGATCTCGTTCCGGCCCGGCCGGGTGGTCGATCACGAGGGGGCGCAGGTCGGTGCCGTGCCGGCGGTCGAGATGGTCACGATCGGGCAGCGTCGGGGGATCGGGCTGCGGGGAGGTGGGCCGAAGCAGTACGTGGTCGACATCGACGTGCCGAGGGCCACGGTGACCGTCGGTGGTGACGCCGACCTGCTGCGCCCGGAGGTGATGGTCGGCCCGGTGTCGTGGACCGATGGTCCGGCCACGGGTGAGGCGCTGGTCCAGTCGAGCGCTCACGGCGAGGTCCGTTCCGCTCGCCTCGACATCGCGGATGCCGGCGGTGACGTCCTCGTCGTCTGGAACGAGCCGCAGCGGCGGATCGCACCCGGGCAGAGCGTCGTCTTCTACGACCGCTCGGACACGCGTGTGCTCGGTGGAGGGCCGGCGATCCGCTGAACCCGACGGTCAGCGTCTGGCCGCGGCGGCCAGGGCCCGTCCGGGCCGGGTCGGCGCGACCAGGCACCCGGTGAGGTGGATGGCGCGTCCGCCCGGCTGGGCCGGTGTGCCGGCGTAGACGACGGTCACCGGTCCGGTGGTCGTGATCTCGATCGGGTGTCCGCCCGCGGGCCCGGTGAGATCGGCGGCGTCGGTGTCGGCCGGAGCCAACCGGAGCCCGCTGATCTCGGAGCGGCGCAACATGAGCGTCTCGGCGAGCACCAGGTGATCGTGCACGACGACCCCGACGGGAACGACGACGAACCATCGCCGGGTCAGGCGGTGCCAGCGCGGCGTCGACCACAGCGCGATGCCGGCACCCACCACGGTGATCGGGACCCCCAGCGCCCACCGTTCGTCGGCGAGCAGGGTGACGCCGGCGGTGAGGCCCGCAGCGGCGAGGACCCACGAGACGAGGGCAGCAGCCAGGTACGCAGCGGGTGGCCGGAGCAGGTGCCGGTCCTCGGCGCCGTAGGCAGATGCCTGCACGAACGAGCGACCGAGCTCGGCCGAGCACGCGACGACCGCCGTGACGGCCGCGGCGGCGAGGGCGAGCGCAGCGGTGACGTCGTCGGCGCCGGACACCCACATCACCGACACCGCAGGAACCGCGAGGGGCACGATCGCCCGCACGGCAGTCAGACTCCGCACCGCCGGGACGGTCATCGCGGCCACGCCGGCGACCCACCCGACGCTCAAGACGATGCGCGCCACCACAGCGCCGCTGCCGCCGTCCACGACGTCGTCGAGCGCTGCGCTCCCGGCGAGCCCGGTGAGGAGCCAGGTCACACGAAGGACCCACGGAGCGAGACGTTCGGGACTGCTCGTCACGTCATCAGTGTGGCGGGACGACGACCCGATCGCGGCAGCTCGTCACCGACCGGTGCTCCGATCGGCCGCCGGTCGATCGGACCGCCGGAACTCGATGAATCGTCGCCCGGGGGTGTGAAGTGTCACGATGGTGGGGTGAGTTCGGCGTCGATCAGCGGTCCGGGCGTGTCCCGGTCCGGTCGCGTCCGCTCGGCGTTCGAGGTCGTCGAACCGGCCGCCACCACCGGGGTCGGAGCGCTCCCGCACCGCAACGCCGCACACGCCGCGGCGTTCTCCTTCGAGGCGTTCGACATCCCGACGATCCCGAGCCTCCCGCGGCGTTCCCCGGCCGAGGCACCGATCGCACAGGCGCTCGCCGGGGTGACCGGTGTGTCGACCGGTCAGTACGGCGCGGTGGCGGTCGACGTCGATCGGCTCGATCCGGCCGCTCCGGTCGCGACCGACCTCCAGTGGGACCACTTCGCCGGCTTCCGGGCGTTCCTCGAACTCGCGGTCGAGCGTGAATGGGCTGGTGCGGTCAAGTGGCAGTTCGTCGGCCCGATCAGCGTCGGTGTGGCGCTCGTCCGGGCCGGGGCGCGCCCCGAGGTCGCGTTCGACGTGGCCGCCCGAGCCGTCGAGGGTCACCTGCGGGCGCTGTCGGATGCGGTCGAGGGAGCACTCCCCGGTGCGGCCCAGATCGTGCTGCTCGACGAGCCGTTCATCGGCGGGTTGATGCAGGCCGACTTCCCGATCGCTCCCGATCACGCGATCGATCTGTTGTCCGCGGCGATGGCGTCGATCCAGTCGTCGGCAGCGGTCGGCGTCCACACGTGTGCCGACGTCGACATCGCCACACTGCTCGAGTCGGGACCTCAGGTGCTCTCGCTCCCGGTCTCGTCGTCGGTGTTGCCGCTCGTCGGTTACCTCGAGCGGTTCCTCCAGCACGGCGGTTGGATCGCGTGGGGGGCGGTCGCGACGGAGGGCCCGATCGGCGTCACGTCGACCCGTTCGTGGCACCAGCTGTCGACGCTGTGGTGCGACCTCGTGCAGCGCGGCTGCGACGCCGAGCGCCTGCGATCGCAGGCGATCCTCACGCCGCAGTGCGGCCTCGCCGCCCACAGCAACGCCGTTGCCGAACGTGTGTGCCACTCGCTGCGCGACGTCTCACGCTCGGTGCGGAGCACCGCGGCCGCCGCCAAGCTCATGCTCGGCGGCTGAGCTCCCGACGTCCGGTCCATCGGCGGGCGCTTCCCCCGGTGATCTCTACACTCGGGCGCGTGCCCGACCTCGAACCCGATGCCGTCCCCGCCCGGATCGACGAGCTCCGCGCCCTGATCGCCCATCACAACCGGCTGTACCACGAGCTCGACGCGCCCGAGATCCCCGACGCCGAGTACGACGCGCTGGCCCGCGAGCTCCGGACACTCGAGGCCGACCATCCCGACTTCGCCGACGCGACGTCGCCGTCGCAGGCCGTCGGCGGTACGGCGAGCACCGCGTTCTCGCCGGTGACGCACGCCGTACCGATGACGAGCCTCGACAACGCCATGGACGCCGCCGAGCTCCGGGCCTGGGCCGATCGGGTCGTGCGTGGTCTCGACGGCGTCGTCCCACGGTTCGTGGCGGAGCTGAAGTTCGACGGCCTGGCGATGAGCCTCCGGTACGAGCACGGGGTGCTGGTCCAGGCGGCGACGCGCGGCGACGGTCGGGTGGGCGAGGAAGTCACCGCGAACGTCCGCACCATCGACGACGTGCCGAAGCGCCTCTCGGACGCCGCGCCGGAGGTGCTGGAGGTACGCGGCGAGGTCTACATGTCGACGGCGGTGTTCGAGGCCCTCAACGCCGAGTACCTGGCGGCGGGGGAGCGGCCGCTCGTCAACCCGCGCAACGCCGCCGCTGGGAGCCTCCGCCAGAAGGACCCGGCGATGACCGCGAAGCGTCGCCTGTCGTTCTGGTCGTACCAGCTCGGCGAGGTCGTCGGCGGGCCGACGTTTGCGTCACACATGGAGACCCTCGACTTCATCCGGTCGCTCGGGTTGCCCGTCAACCCGGAGGTGCGCACGCTCGGCACGATCGATGCCGTCGCCGAGTACTGCGCCGACCGGGAGGAGCATCGTCACCAGCTGCCGTACGAGATCGACGGTGTGGTCGTGAAGGTCGACGACCTCGCCCAACGCGACCGGTTGGGCTTCACGTCCCGTGCCCCCCGCTGGGCGATCGCCTACAAGTTCCCGCCGGAGGAGCGCACGACGCTGCTCCTCGACATCCAGGTGTCGGTCGGCCGCACCGGCCGCGCCACGCCGTTCGCAGTCCTCGAACCGGTCTTCGTGGGCGGGTCGACGGTGTCGATGGCGACCCTCCACAACCAGGACCAAGTGGCGGTCAAGGACGTCCGACCGGGCGACACGGTCATCGTCCGCAAGGCCGGCGACGTCATCCCAGAGGTCGTGGGCCCGGTCCTGTCGATGCGCCCCGAGGGCGTCGAGCCGTGGCGCTTCCCGGCGAATTGCCCGGCGTGTGGGAACCCGTTGGTGCGATCCGACGGAGAGGCCGACACTCGGTGTGTCGCCCCCGACTGTCCCGCGCAGCGCGTCCAGAAGGTTGCGTACTGGGCGAGCCGCGGTGCGATGGACATCGAGGGGCTCGGTGAGCAGATGGTCGAGAAGCTCACCTCGGCCGGACTCGTCCACGACCCGGCCGATCTGTACTCGCTCACGGTCGAACAGCTCGTCGAGCTCGAGCGGGTGGGCGAGACCAGCGCCGGCAACCTCGTCGCCGAGATCGAGCGATCGAGGCAGCAGCCGCTGTCGCGTCTGCTGACCGCACTCGGCGTGCGCCACCTCGGCCCGGCTGCGTCGCAGGCGCTGACGGCGGAGTTCCACACCCTCGACGCGATCATGTCGAAGTCCGCCGACGAGATGGCGGCGGTCGACGGGGTCGGCGAGGTGATCGCGTCGACGGTTCGAGCGTGGTTCGACCAACCGGCGAACCAGGCCTTCATCGAGCGGCTCCGCGAGGCCGGCTTGCACTTCGGGGACCCCGATGCAGCCCGCAAGGCCGCGGAGGCCAAGGCTGCGATCCCGCAGACCCTCGCCGGCCGGACCGTCGTCGTCACGGGCACCGTGCCGGGCCACAACCGTGAGGAGGCCGAGGAGGCGATCGTCGCACGAGGTGGCAAGAGCCCCGGCAGCGTGTCGAAGAAGACGTTCGCGCTCGTGGTCGGCGACGGCGCCGGAGCGAGCAAGCTGACCAAGGCGGAGTCGTTCGGGACACCGATCGTGCCGGCCGAGCGGTTCGCCGACCTCCTGGCCGACCCCGACCGGGTCGTCGCCGAGGTGAGGGTGTCGTGACGCGGACGGTCGGAAGGTGTCTCAGACGGTGTTGAACGTCCAGCTGTAGCTGCGGGAGCGGGCCGGGCCGTCCTCGATCCGCCAGAAGACGACGGTGGCCTCGTGGAGACCCTCGTCGAACTCCTCGATCGGGGCGCCGGCCGAGGGCGTGAACGTCAGCGTGGCGTTGCCGGGTTCGTAGATCGTGGCCGGGGGGAGTGCGACCTGTTGTCCGGGTTCGACCTGATCGCTCCCGAGCTCGTCGATCCCGATCGTGTCGATCTCCTGACCGTCGACGACGAGACGGCCGGTGTACCCGGGGGCCAGGTCGACGAAGACGCTGGTCTGCGCCAGCACCCGCACGGCGTCGGTGACCGGGTCGACCCGTTCGATCTCATCGGGCAGGTCGGAGCGGTCGTCACCGGTGACGCCCACCAGCACACCGCGGATCACGAACATCAGCCCGACGGCCACGACGAAGCTCACCACCAGCAGGGTCTTGTCGACCCGGCGCCACCACGGTCGGCGCGGATCGCCGACACCGTCGACACCGCCTGCGCCGTCGCCGGCGCCGCCCGTGGTGGTCGGCATGGCCGGTTCCTCTCGTGTCGTGGATGCGCTCACGCCACCATCATGCCGGGGAGAGGACGCGACGACCACTGGAGCCCCTCACGCTCCCGACCGACCGGGGGCGTCACCCCACGTTCGGGGACCAAGCGGTAGCGTTCGGGCATCGTGAGCAGCAGCGAGACGCCCCCCGGCGGCCCCAGCGAACCCAACGACCCGGAGTCCCTGGTCGGCAGCCTCGTCGCCGATCGGTTCCGTCTGTCGGGACTGTCGTCGGCCGGTGCGAACACCGCGATCTACGTCGCCCGCGACGAGCAGACGGGCAGGTCCGTCACGCTCAAGCTGCTCCGACCGGAGCTGACGGCCGCCCCGAGCTTCCGCTCGGCGTTCGACGAGGCGATGCGGGGGGTCGCGGCGCTCAGCCATCCCAACATCGCTGCGGTGTACGACTGGGGGATCGTCCCGGTCGGGGACACGTCGACGGCCTATGTCGTGATCGAGCACCTGACCGGAGGCAGCCTGCGCGACCTGTTCGACCGGGGCCGGCGCCTGTCGCCGTCGCAGGCCCTCGCCCTGGGCCTCGATGCCTGCAGGGCCCTCGATCACGCTCATCGTCGCGGCTTCGTCCACACCGAGCTCACCCCGTCGAAACTCGTGTTCGGCGACGATCGGCGCCTCCGGATCGTCGACTTCGGACTCGCCCGCCTGCTCGGGGCACCGCAGTGGGAGCATCCCGAGTCGGTCGACAACCACGTCGCCTGGTACGCCGCGCCCGAGCTGGGCCTGCAACGCCCGCTCGACGGGCGCGCCGACGTGTACTCGCTGTGTCTGACGCTCCACGAGGCAGTCACCGGCACGCTGCCGTTCAAGAGCGACTCCACGGTCGCGTCGCTCGCGGGTCGCGTCGGCAAGCTCATGCCGGTCTCGGCCGACCTCGGTCCGCTCGCGTCGGTGTTCGAACGAGCCGGTCGTCCGGAGGCCGACGAACGCTCCACCGCCGCGGAGTTCGGCAAGGGTCTCGTGCAGGCGGCATCGAAGCTCCCACGTCCCGAGCCGTTGCCGCTGCTGTCCTCCGGTCTGTTCGACACGCCCGTCGAGCACCTCCGTTCGCCCGACGACCCGACCGGTGGCGTCACCCGGCCCGAGGCCGAGGTCCTCGTGGTCCCGCTCGACGAGCCGATCAGCGACGAGCCCGTCGAGAACGCGGTGGACGACGCTGTCCACGATGCCGTCGACGATGCGCCCCGGACGGCCGGACCGGGGCCGACGATCGTCGACGCCGAGGGCGCCGACGAGATCCCGACGGCCGCCGCGGGCGACGATCTCGTCATCCTGCCGCTCGACACGGGTGTCCGGGATCCGCTCGTCGATCCGACGGCCGAGACCGCTCCGGTGCCGGCCGAGCCGGCACCGGCCGCCGTGGTGACCCGGCCGGTCCCGGTGACGTCGCCCGAGCCGGCTCGCCGACGCCGCGGGTTCCCGTGGAAGATCACGATCGGGGTGGTGCTGGCCGCGGCACTGGTCGTGCTCGGCGTGCTCGCCACCCGTCTCTTCGCGACCCCGGTGTACACCGTTCCTGACCTGGTCGGGATGCCACGCGCCGAGGCGCTGAACCAGATCGCACCGAACGACTGGATCGTCGAGGAGGCGGTCGAAGCGAGCGACGTCGTCCCGCTCGTCGATCACGTCGTGCGGACGGCGCCACCGGCCGGGTCCGAGCTCGCGGAAGGCGAGCCGTTCCTGATCGTGGTCAGCACCGGCCCGGTGCCGCGCGAGCTGCCCGAGTCGACCGGGGAGACACTGGCCGACGCGCAGACACGTCTGATCGACCGGGACCTGCAGGTCTCGGTCGTCGAAGCGTTCGACGAGGTCGTGGCAGTGGGGAGCGTCGTGTCGTGGTCGGTCCCCACCGATCCCACGCTCACCGCCGGCTCGACCGTCCCGCCCGAGACGCTCGTCGAGCTCGTGGTGTCGAGAGGGCCGGCGCCGCGCGTCGTCCCGGACGTGGTCGGCGGCCCGGGGGCGGCCGCTCGGGCGGCGGTCGAGGCGCTCCAGCTGGTGTTCGCCGAGGGTCCGCAGGAGTTCAACGACGACGTCCCGCTCGGCACGGTGATCCGTCAGGATCCGGCGCCGGGCGTCGAGGTCGAGCGTGGCGCCACGGTGACCGTCGTCATCTCCAAGGGCGTCGACCTCGTGCAGTTCCCCGATCTGAGCGGCGCGGCGACGTACGAGGACGCCGCTGCGATCCTGCTCGAGGCCGGCTTCGAGCCGCGGCTGCGGTTCGGCGACGCCCAGGGAGCGATCCGCGACGTCACCATCGCCGGCGAGGAGCCCGAGGTCGGCGAGACCTTCCGCCGCGCGACGGTGGTCGACATCTCGGCGCTCTGATCGCGACGGCGCCCCGCGCCTCGGTCGTCACGCCGATCGTCGTCGGCGAGGTTCGCCCGCGTCGAGCAGGAGTCACTACGGTGCAGCTGCCGGTGGTGGCCGCTGCCGGACAGGAGAGAGGAGCCCGCCCACATGGTCGAACTCGATGGGCGCGTCGCGATCGTGACCGGTGCCGGGCGCGGCCTGGGCCGAGCGCACGCCCTGCTCCTCGCCCGTCGGGGGGCCCGTGTGGTCGTGAACGACCGGGGGGTCCACAACGACGGCACCGGGGCCGACTGTGATCCAGCGGCCGACGTCGTGGCCGAGATCGAGGCGTTCGGCGGGGCTGCGATCGTGAACTGCGACGATGTGGCGAGCTGGGCGGGTGCCGAGTCCCTGGTGCAGGCCGCGCTCGACGCGTTCGGCGAGCTCGACGTCCTGGTGAACAACGCGGGGATCCTGCGCGACAGCACGATCGTCAAGATGGCCGAGTCCGACTTCGACGAGGTCGTGCGCGTCCACCTGAAGGGCCACTTCGCCCCGACGCGGTTCGCGGCCACCTACTGGCGAACGCAGCACAAGGGCGGATCGACGCGCCGCCGCAACCTCGTGCACACCAGTTCGACGTCCGGCCTGTACGCGAACCCGGGGCAGGCGAACTACGGACCGGCCAAGTCGGGGATCGTCACGTTCAGTCAGATCGCCGCGAAGGAGCTCGCTCGCTACGGCGTCGTCTCGAACTGCGTGGTGCCCGGCGCCCGGACGCGTCTGACGATGTCGTCGCCGGGCCTGCCCGAGATCATGGAAGCGCCGGCTGACGGTTTCGACCAGTGGGACCCGGCCAACGTGTCGCCGCTCGTCGCCTACCTGAGCGGGGCCGGGTGTCCGTTCAACGGTGAGACGTTCTACGTGCAGGGCGGCACCGTGCGCCGGCTGGCTCCGTGGACGATCGCCGGCGACTCGATCGAGCAACCGACCCGGTGGGAGCTCGACGACCTCGACCGGGCGATGAGCGCGTTCCGGGCTCGTCCCGACTAGGCCGGTCGCCGGTCTTCGTTCGTCAGTTCGTGATGGCGCGGATCTCGTTCGCGATACGCTCGGCCGTTTCGGTGTGCTGGGCGGCGGCGGTCGCCTGCATCGCCATGATCTTCATCATGTCGCCCTGCACCTTGATCCGGCCCTCCATGAACGACTGCATCACGACCGCCGGATCACGCTCGACGATCATCGCCTTGGCGGTCGCGTAGTCGATCATGAGCACGGCATCCGGTTCCGCGAGCTCGCCGAGCTCCAGGTCGAGTGAGCCGTTGCTCGTGTCGATGTAGGCGTTGATCACACCCTCGCCGAACGGGACCTCGGTGATGATCTGGTTGATCCGGACGTCGATCACGACGTCGGGCAGATCCCCCTCGTACCTCTCGCGGATCTCGCGAGCCGCCGCCATCCACTCATCCGACAAGAAGTCGTACATGAGGACGCAGGGTACCGGGCCCGGACACTCGTGTCGGTGGGTCAGGCGGTGAGGATCGTGCGGCGCGTCGTCACGGCGTCGAGGAAGACGTGATCGAGCTCGAAGCCGAGGCCTGGTTGGGTGGGTACGGCGACGGTTCCGTCGTCGACCGTGATCGGATCGGTGACGATGTCGCGGGCGTAGAACCTGCTCGATGCGCTGATGTCCCCGGGCAGCGTGAACCCGGGCAGTGCGGCGAGTGCCGCGTTGGCGGCCCGGCCGATGCCCGTCTCCACCATGCCACCGCACCACACCGGGATGTCCCGCTCGACGCACAGATCGTGGATGCGGCGGGCCTCCAGGTAGCCGCCGACGCGGCCGGGCTTGATGTTGATGATCTCGGCCGCCCCCAGCTCGATCAGGTCGGCGGCGGTCTGCAGCGAGACGACGGATTCGTCGAGGCACACCGGTGTGCTCGACGCCGCAGCGAGCTGGACGTGCCCGAGCACGTCCTCTTCCGCCATCGGCTGCTCGATGAGGAGCAGGTCGTACGCATCGAGGCGGCAGAGGTGCTCGATGTCACGACGGTCGTAGGCCGTGTTGGCGTCGACCTGGAGCCCCATGTCAGGGCCGATCAGCTCCCGTACGAGGCGCACCGGCTCGAGGTCCCAGCCGGGCTCGATCTTGAGCTTGATGCGGGCGTACCCGTCGTCGACGTAGCCCTGGACCTGGGTGAGGAGGGTGTCGAGATCGTCGAAGATCCCGACGCTCACCCCACTCGGCACACGGGCGCGGCTCCCCCCGAAGTGGGCGTGCAGGTTCGTGCCGCCGGAACGCAGCTCGGCGTCGAGCAGCGCCATCTCGAGCGCCGCCTTCGACATCGGGTGGCCCTTGAACCGGTGGAGCCGGTGCGCGACCTCGGCGGCCGACAGGTCGCCACCGGCGACGAGCATGGGCCAGAAGTGCTCGGTGATGACGAGCTCGGCAGCGTTCACGAACTCGGGGGAGTAGGCCGGCTCCACCATGGCGACGCATTCACCCCATCCGTCGCCGACGTCGGTCGTCACGTGGAGGAGCAGGATGTCGCGATGCTCCTCGACACCGAAGCTGGTGCGGAACGGGGTGACGAGATCCAGGGCGATCCGGCGGAGCTCGAGGGACTGAAGACGCACGGTGGTTCCTCCGGGGGTCGGTCTCGATCAGTCTGCCGGTCGGTGCGGTGTCGACGTGTGCACGACGTAGGCGCCGTCGCGGGTGAACCCGGTGAGGACGCCGCCACGATCGAGCAACGGTGCCAGCTCCTCGCGGACCTGGCACCGCCAGCGCATCGCCTCGGTCGGGTCGGTGCGACGCAGCACGACGATGTCGTCGGGTGTGGCGACCTCGACGCGGGTCGATCCCGGCGGAGGGCTGGGGCGCGGCGTGGCGTCGTCGGTCGGCCAGGCGACGACGAGCCGGTCGGTCTCGTCCTGGGCGTTGATCGAGTCGGACATCGGTCCGTAGAAGTTCACCAGGTACTCGGAGATGTGGGCGCCGAGGACCTCGATGTTGAACCAGGCGTTGCGACGCACGAGCGGATCGAAAGTCCACGTGATCCACGGGATGCCGCGCTCGGCGGCCCAGTGCCGCTGATGTGTCTTCATCGCCCGCCCCACACCGCCGTGCTGCACACCGGGCAGGATGCCGGTCACGTGACTGTGCAGCGCCTCGTGGCCCTGGTGACGTGCGAGGAATCCGAACGAGGCGCCCACGATGTTGCCCGAGTCGAAGGCGCCGGCCACGTAGCCGCCTGCGTGGGCGATCGCCCGCAACAGCTCGACCCCGACGATCGGTGTCACCGAGCCCCACACCTGCTGGAACACCGTGACGATCGACGCCATCTCGGCAGCCGTGTCCAACGTCCGGATCTCGAGCTCTCCGTCGCCCATGGCGGCGACCGTACCCGGTCCGACGTCGCGCGACCGCGTCGGTCCCGACTTGACATCGCGTTCATCCCGTTGGGTTCGCGACCTCGGGGGAGATAAGCATGGGGACCTATGGCTCGCATCCTGGTCACCGAAGCCATCGCCGAGGGCGGTCTCGATCGCCTCCGCGAGGCGGGGCACACCGTCGACGTCCGGCTCGGGCTCACCCCCGACGAGCTGCTCGTCGCGATCGTGGGCGCGCATGCCCTCATCATCCGCTCGGCGACCCAGGTCACCGGCGAGCTCCTGGCGGCCGCCGACGAGCTGATGGTCGTGGGCCGAGCCGGCATCGGTCTCGACAACGTCGATGTCGTTGCCGCCACGGCACGCGGCGTGATGGTCGTCAACGCCCCGCAGTCCAACATCATCTCGGCCGCCGAGCACACGATGGCCCTCCTGCTCGCCCAGGCCCGCAACGTCCCCCAGGCCCATGCCGCGCTGGTGGACGGCCGGTGGGAGCGCACCAAGTGGGAGGGTGTCGAGCTGGCCGACAAGACCCTCGGCATCGTCGGGCTCGGCCGGATCGGGAAGCTCGTCGCGGATCGGGCGAAGGCGTTCCAGATGCGCCTCGTCGCCTACGACCCGTTCATCGCGCCGGACCGTGCCCGTCAGATGGGTGTCGAGCTCATGGCGCTCGACCAGGTGATCGCCGAGTCGGACTTCCTGACGATCCACCTGCCCAAGACCAAGGAGACCGCTGGTCTCATCGATCGCGACCTCCTGATGAAGGCGAAGCCGAACCTCCGCGTCATCAACGTGGCCCGTGGTGGCATCGTCGTCGAGGCCGATCTCGCAGAGTGCATCCGCGACGGCGTGATCGCCGGCGCGGCACTCGACGTGTTCGACAGCGAACCGTGCACCGAGTCAGCGCTCTTCGAGCTGCCGCAGGTGGTCGTCACCCCGCACCTCGGCGCATCGACGCGAGAGGCGCAGGACAAGGCCGGCGACGCCATCGCCGACATGGTGCAACTGGCGCTCGCCGGCGACTTCGTGCCCTGGGCGGTCAACGTCGACGCCGCGGAGGCGAACGAGACCATCCGCCCGTTCCTGCCCTTGGCCGAGACGCTGGGTCGACTCTACGGCTCGCTCCACAAGAGCTCGCCGGACTCGTTCGAGGTCTGT
>DATHUU010000094.1:0-5783 GCA_035461925.1 Ilumatobacter sp. | reverse complement strand
GTGATGGGTGTGGCGTGATGGGTGTGGCGTGATGGGTGTGGCGTGATGGGTGTGGCGTGATGGGTGTGGCGTGATGGGTGTGGCGTGAGCGACCTCGACACCTACTGGCGCGAGCTCGTCACGGCGGCGCTGCTCGGCACGGACCGGCGCGATCCGCCGGCTCCGCCCGACGGCGCGGTGGCCGACCTCGTGGCGGACGCGCTGCGTCCGGACGGTGCGTCACGGATGCTGGCGTCGGTCGCCGCGGTCGCTGCGGTGCGGCGGGCCGCGTTCCTGCCGCTGCCCCCCACCGATCCGCTGCAGGTTCCGGCGGACGACGCTCGGCCGTGGTGCCCGGCTCAGGCCGTCACGACCTGGCGCACGGTGGTCCGGGAGTGGCCGGTGCTCGAGGACGAGTGGTTGTTGACGCTGGTCGAGCACGGGTTCGGTGTGCCGCCCGACGCACTCGTCGAACTGCTGCTGCGCCACCGGAGCGATCCGGTCCGGCGGGCGCGCGTCGCGTTGGCGGCCGGGCCGACCGCGCGGTGGTTGGTCGAGCACGTGCCATCGCTCGGCGCGTCGTCCCCGCGCTCGGCGCCGGTCGAGGCGGTCACCACGCTGCCCGAGCTGCCGGTGCCGCTGGAAATCCACGACCTGCTCACCGCCGACGCCCACACGTTCGCGCGCCGGCTCGGCGCCGACTTCGCCACCGGACGCTACGGGCAGCCGCACCGGGCGGTGCTCGTCAACCTGATCGCCCGCTGCCGACCGGCGGTGCTGCTCGACGCCGCCGCGTCGTTGGAGTCCAGTGGTGTCGGCCTTGCGCTTGCGCTCGCGGACGAGGCCCGCCTCCGCCACCGCATGCTCACCGAGCTCGCCGCCCCGCCCTGACGAGGAACTTCAGACGTCGCGGAAGTAGATCGCGTTGGTGCTGTACAGCTCGAAGCCGAGCGACTGGTACAGCTGGAAGGCACCGCCGGGGTTGTTCGTGTCGACACCGAGCACGGCCTCGGTCATGCCGCGGTCTCTCAGCTCTTGGAGGCTCCAGGCCAGCAGGGTGCCGGCGATGCCGCGGTTGCGCCAGTCGCGGTGGGTCGAGATGTACTCCGTGTAACCCCGCAGGTAGCCGCGCTCGGCGTTCTCGTCGTGGTTGATGAACGGCTTGACCTGACCGACGACCTCGTCACCGACCCAGGCGACCTTCCACAGGGTGTGGTCGCGGTACGGGTCGTCGATGATCCAGGCGTAGTCCGCTTCGGTGATCTCGGCGAAGCCCCACTCGTCCCGGAAGCACTCGTGGTGCGCGGCGACGATCGTGCGGAGCTGGTCCTCCGTGACCGGCCGCAGCTCCACGCCCTCGGGCAGGGTGCGCTCCGGGATGTCGTCGAGGTGGGGGCGGACGAGCGTCGCTCCCCACTCACGGGCGTCGTAGCCGCGGGATTCGAGCCAGGCCGCCTCGCCGGTCGGTTCCCGCCCAGCCCCGGGGTGGGCCGCATGGGCGCGGAAGTGGGCGTTCGGCACCCCGGCGAGCTCGGGGAGGAGGTGGGCCTCCTCGCCCTGCACGATCGCGGTGAACAGCTCCTGGCTGATGTGCTCGGGCAGCGTCGGGGTGAAGATCATCCCGTCGCGACCACCGGTCACCTCCTCCACCATCTTCCGGCCGTAGGCCACCGGCGACCCGTCGTCGGTCTCGACGATGAAGACGTCGAGCTCGGGATCACAGTCCTCGAGGTGCCGGTAGTTGCTGTCGAACTGCGCTGCGGTCGACATCTCCGGATCGCCCTTGTGCTCGTGGTAGGCGGTGAGGATGGCTGCCATCGCGGGATGATCCTCGCGCCCGCGATAGGGCCGGGCGACGTAGCCGTCGGGGAGATCGAAGCGCTCGACGATGTGCACGGATCCCACCATATGGGACCTGATCGCGCGGTCAGTCGCCGGTTTCGCGGTCGTCGGTGAGCTCGGCGTCGAGCCGCTTCACGAGGGTCTTGGTGGCGACGGCCCGGTAGCTCTCCTCGACGAAGTCGACGAGCACGTCGTGCTCCTCGGGAGGCACGGCGTCGACGAACACCGTCACCCAGCCATGCTTGCCGAGGCCGTAGGCGGTGGGGACGGAGTCGGGGTACGCGAGCGCGTGGTCGCGGGACTCGGGGAGCTTGACCGTCACCACCGGCCGCGTCGAGTCGCTCCGGCTCAGGAACACGAAGATCTTCTTGCCGACCTTCACGACCCGGTCGCCCCACGGAGCGTCCGGCCACGCTTCCGGGAGCGACAGCGCGAAATCCTCCAGCGAATCGACGACGGCGTGCGGATCGGCGGCCATGCCCGAGTGTCGCAGAACGCGCGCGGGTGCCCGTACCGGCCGCACGTGTAGCGTCCGCGCCATGGCCGGACCGACCACACCGCTGCCCGACGGTGACGAGCTCGGCCACGCCGCCGAACGCCCCCTGCTCGAGGGGTTCCTCGCCTACTTCCGTGCCGTGCTGGCGCGCAAGGCCGAGGGACTCACCGACGACCAGGCGCGGACGAGGCCGTGCCCACCGAGCGACCTGTCGATGCTGGGACTCGTGCGCCACATGGCCGACGTGGAACGGATCTGGGCGGAGTGGCTCTTCGCCGGTGGTGAGAACCGACCGATCTTCTACGGCGACGGCCATCCCGCCGGCGACCCGGACGGCGACTTCCACCCACCGGACGGCGCGACCCTCGACGAGGCGTTCGCGGAGTACTGGACGCGCATCGCGGTGGCCGACCAGATCTACGCGTCGACGCCGCTCGATCAGGCGCAAGCTGGCGGAAGCCAGGAGAACAGCCTGCGGTGGATCTACGTGCACCTCATCGAGGAGTACGCCCGGCACTGCGGTCACGCCGACCTGATCCGGCAGGCGATCGACGGCGCCACCGGCGACTGAGCGCATCCGAGGCCACGAGGCACCACACGGCCGACGTGTCCGCGGACGCGCACGACGGTCCTATGGTGGTGGGTGTGCCTGCCATCAGGTTGAGGTCCGGTCTCGAGTTGGATTTCTCGGACCAGGGACGCGAAGGCAACCGCGCCGTCGTGCTGATTCCCGGACCCACCGACTCCTGGCGGTCCTACGAGCCGGTGCTGTCGTCGATGCCCGATCACCTACGAGTGGTCGCAGTGTCGCTTCGGGGACACGGTGACTCGTCGAAGCCACCGGCCAACTACCGCGTCGAGGATCTCGCGTCGGACGTCGTTGCGTTCCTCGACGGGTTGGCGATCGAGCGCGCTGTTCTGGTGGGACATTCCGGGTCGTGTCTCGTCGCCCGGCGCGTCGCACTCGACGTGCCGGATCGCGTCGTCGGGTTGTTCCTGGAGGCGTCACCCTTGACGCTGCGCGACGACGACAACTTGCGCCGTTTCGTCGATGCTGTCGTGTCGACGCTGACCTCGCCGATCGACCGGGACTTCGCCCGGTCCTTCGTCGCCGACACGTCGAGCGAGAGCCTCGATCCCGTGATGGTCGAGCGCCTGGTTGACGATCTCGTCAAGGTTCCCGCTCACGCGTGGCACGAGATGTTCTCGTCACTCCTCGACTACGACGACACGACCGAGCTCACACGCCTGGGGGCTCCAGTCAAGCTGGTCTGGGGAGATGATGACGTGCTCGTGTCCCGGCAGATGCAGGAGCAACTCGTGCAGCTCCTGCCCGGTGCCGAGCTCACGGTGTACGCGGGCGTCGGGCACACGCCTCGTTGGGAGGAGCCAGCGCGATTCGCACGAGAGCTGACCGAGTTCGGCTCGATGCTGCTCCGGTAGCTCCGCTCGCCGGACGGTGTTCGCCAGGCGGAGCCCGCACCACGTCAACAGCGTGACAGCCCCTGGGTAACGTCGGGGTCGATGAGCGTCGAACCACCCGCCGACATCCTGCGTCCCCACGCCGAGGTGCAGTACGCCGGCGAGCTGGCGGCACTCGCCGCGACCGACGACCGCGAGCGCCCACCGAGCTGGCGGCTCTCGCCTTGGGCGGTCGTGACCTACCTGATGGGCGGCGAGCTGGCCCCCAACGAACACGGCGTCACGGTCGTGACCCCGAAGTACGTCGGTCGCCGCCGCCTGATGGAGGTCGCGGTGGCCACGCTCGCGACCGACCGCGCCCTGCTGCTGCTCGGTGTGCCCGGCACGGCCAAGACCTGGGTGAGCGAGCACCTCGCGGCCGCCATCAGCGGTGACTCCACCCTGCTCGTCCAGGGCACGGCGGGTACGACCGAGGAGACCCTCCGGTACGGGTGGAACTACGCCCGCCTCCTCGCCGAAGGGCCGACCGAGGCGGCGCTCGTCCCGAGCCCGATCTACCGGGCGATGCAGCGCGGCGCCATCGCCCGGGTCGAGGAGCTCACTCGCATGCCGTCCGACGTGCAGGATGCGCTCGTCACCGCGCTGTCGGAGAAGTCGATGCCCATCCCCGAGCTCGATTCCGAAGTGCTCGCGGCGCGCGGCTTCAACGTCATCGCCACGGCCAACGACCGCGACCGCGGCGTCAACGACTTGTCGTCCGCGCTGCGCCGACGCTTCAACACCGTCGTGCTGCCGCTGCCGGAGACCGCGGAGGAGGAGATCGCGATCGTCGCCCGCCGCGTGACCGAGCTCGGCGCCGCGCTGGCGTTGCCCCCGGTCTCCCCGGCTGCCGACGAGATCCGCCGCGTGGTCACCATCTTCCGTGAGCTGCGCGACGGTGTCACGTCCGACGGTGGCACCAGCCTCAAGGTGCCGAGCGGCACGCTCTCGACCGCCGAGGCGATCTCGGTCGTCACCAACGGGCTGTCGCTGGCCGCCCACTTCGGTGACGGCACGCTGTCCGCCGGCGACGTGGCGGCCGGGGTGGTCGGCACCGTGGTGCGCGACCCCGTCCACGACGGCGTCGCCTGGCGCGAGTACCTCGAGGCCGTCGTCGCGCGGCGCGAGGGCTGGGACGACTTCTACGAGGCCAGTCGCGCGCTGGGCTGATGCGCGACGACGGACGACGAGTGAGCGCGCACGTGCCCGTCCACCTGTTGGGCATCCGGCACCACGGGCCCGGCTCGGCGCGCTCGGTGCTCGCCGCGCTCGACGAGCTGCAGCCGTCGATCGTGCTGGTCGAAGCCCCGGCCGAGACGACCGCGGCGTTCGGCTGGGTCGGAGATCGCACCGACACCGAGGGTGATCGGCTCGAACCCCCGGTGGCACTGCTCGGGTACGTCGTCGACGACCCCCATCGAGTGTTGTTCGCCCCGCTCGCCACGTTCAGCCCCGAGTGGCAAGCGATCCGGTGGGCGAACGAGCATGGCGTGCCGGTCGCGGCGATCGACCTGCCGCTCGCCGTCACCCTCGCCGCCGGCGACCCGGACGACACCACGCTGCTCGGCGACGCGCCGGTCGATCCGCTCGGCGCGCTCGCCGCTGCAGCGGGTGAACCTGACGTCGAACGTTGGTGGGAAGACGTGATCGAGCACCGGGGCGACGGCGTGCCGGCGTTCGATGCCGTCGCCGAGGCGATGGCCGCCGTGCGGTCGGGCACCGTGCCCTCGTCGATCGACGAGCGACGAGAGGCGTACATGCGACAGCAGATTCGTGGCGCGCTCAAGGCCGGTCACGATCCGGTCGTGGTCGTCTGCGGCGCCTGGCACGTCCCGGCGCTCGACCTGACGGCTCCCGGCGCCACGCCAGCCGCAGCGGACAGGGCGACGCTGCGCGGGCTCGCGAAGACCAAGGTCGCGGTGAGCTGGGTCCCCTGGACCCACGAACGGCTCGCGTCCGGGTCCGGCTACGGGGCCGGCGTCCGCAGCCCGGGCTGGTACGACCA